>JASEHK010000022.1:2779-13862 GCA_030018875.1 Endomicrobiia bacterium
TATTCGCAGATGCTATTGCGAATACGAGTAAAGAAATTATTTTTTTCATAAAAATATTTTGAGATGTCAGAAAAACTGCTGAGCAAAAAAACGCCGCGACGAATAAAAATACCCCGCTCTGTTTTTGTTTCCGGATCGCTTTGTAAATAACAAAACTTAAAGCGGCCGCGCCGCCGACGGCAAGCGCAATGCCCGACGCGATAAGCGAGATAAAATAATAAAAACCCGCCATGCTTCCGAAATAACTCAGCGGAAGTATATATTGCAAAAACATAGGGGTAAAATATGCCGCCGCACAAAAAAACGCCGCTACGACAATTTTAGTGTTTTTTGACATTTAATTAGAGGGCTTATGCATTAATTTGTCCATTGTATTAAGTGTTTCTTTCGCATAAGAGTCATCGTTGGTAATGCCATTTTTGCTTAATTCGCGGCCAATTTCTCTGCCGATATGGTTGTTCCATAAATCCATCTCTTTCGATTTTTCGGTTAAATTGTCACGGTTCAATTCATGATTATCGGCAATTTCTTTCGCGAAATCGTATCCGACATCTCTAGTCATTATGGCGTTCCAGTAGGCGTGTCTGAACGCATCGGTTATATCGTCAATCCCATTATAACCGAACTCTTTCTGTGTGCGGGCATAAGCATTATATCTGTCGCTGTATGCCTTGATTATGAGGAATATTTTATCAGGGTTGTCCAATAATGTTTTGGCGTCGCCTATCCCGCCATATCCTATTAAAGTTAAAATATTTCCGAACAGATAAGATAGTTCATATTTGAGTTTGTCGTTATATCGAGCCCAATCCGGCGCGTCAAACCCCAGCGGCTGCCCCGATATACGCGGAATATTTTTTATATTCTTCGACGAGCGGCGTCAGTTCGCGGATAATTTCTTCGTATTGGGCTTCGGTTGGTTGGTTGCCGTAGCCTTGTATCTTGCGCCGCAAGGATTGTATTTTATCAAGAGAACTCTTTATATCCGTCGGAGCGAAAGAGATATTTTGCAATGAAGTGTCGTCGTAGTTTTGAAGATAGTTTATTTTAATTGTGGCGCAGGAGGACTGTGCAAACAAGCAAGCGCCCGTCAGGCAGGAGAGTATTTTGTTTCGCATACGGTTCAAAAAGCAAGGTTTGCGGATGTCGCAGTATCGGAAAACCAGGACAAAAATCGAGGGCGATAACTTTTTTCGGTAACGAGTTTACTCCGACTCTCTCAAAAACTTCGCGGCTTCTTCCGGCGCGGTGGGGTTGATGTAAAATCCCGTGCCGCGCTCGAATCCCGCGACTTTTGTTATCGCGGGCATTATCTCGATGTGCCAGTGGTAATGCGCCAAGTGCGGCTCGCGCAGGGGAGCGTTGTGTATTATGTAATTATAGGGCGGATTGTTGAGCACGCGGTTGAGTCGCCCGAGGGAGTTTTTCATCATCGAGGCCAAACTCGTGGTTTCGTGTTTCTGTATGTCCACGAAGTCGGAGTCGTGTTTCTTGGGGAGTACCCATATTTCGAAAGGGAAGCGCGCCGCGAAAGGCACTATCGCCACGAAGTCGGAGTTCTCGGCCACGATGCGGCGGTTCTCGGAGAGTTCCTGTTTTATTATGTCGCAGAAGACGCAACGCTCCTTGTAGTCGTAGTAGGACTTGGCGCCGTTGACTTCTTCTCTGACCCGCTTGGGGACTATCGGGGTCGCTATGAGTTGCGCGTGAGGGTGAGCGAGCGTCGCCCCCGCCGCCGCGCCGCGATTTTTGAAGATGAGTATGTATTCGAAGCGGGAATCTTTTCTTAGGTCGAGTATTCTGTCGCGGAAAACCCAGATGATGTCCTCAACCTGTTTGTCGTTGAGCTCGTGAATTTCTTTATCGTGATCGGGCGATTCTATAATGACCTCGTGCGCCCCGATACCGTTCATCTTGTCATACATACCCTCGCCGGTGCGATTGAGAGTGCCCTCGACGGCGAGCGCGGGATATTTGTTGGGGACTACGCGTACCCACCATCCTTCCTGGTCTTTGCGGGTGCCGGGTTCGCGGTAGGAGAGGATTTCGGGGGGAGTGAGTTTTTCGTTGCCGGCGCAGAACGGACAGTCCTTGCCGACGTGATTGCCGGTTTCCTTGGAAAAATCGCTCGGGCGTTTGGAACGGTCGGTCGAGATTATGACCCAACGGCCTATCACCGGGTCGCGTCTTAGTTCGGGCATTTGAGGTGACTCCTTTGTAGGGAAATATCAAAAGTAAAGGGAATATTTGCGCCCTCCGATAAGTCGAGTTCCGCGTTTTTTGAGACGCGCCGGCGCGCAATTTAAGCGGGTGAATTATATAAAACTCTTGGTTTTTTGTCAATCAAACCATTTTAGTATAATGACGACGGAAAAAATGAAAATTCTAAAGCGTTACGTGCTGGCCGAATTCCTCTCTTCCATGGCCTTCGGCCTGGCGGTTTTCACGTTTATTCTGCTTCTCGACCAGATATTTCAAGTCGTGAATATGGTCGTTTCCAAGGGCGTTCCCGCCGGGGGGGCGCTTTTTCTTTTTACGCTGATGCTACCGAACGTATTGTCTTTGAGCGTGCCGATATCCGCCCTTTTCGGCGGGATATTGTCTTACGGACGGCTCTCTTCGGACAACGAGATTACCGCGGTGCGCACCGCCGGCATAGCGCATATGTCATATATGAGTCCGCCGGTGTTTTTCGGGGCGTTTCTTGCCGCGATTCTGGTATTTTACAACCTTAACATCGCGCCAAAAACCTACGCGGCTTTCAGCCGGACATATTTTGAAATGGTTAGCCGCGCGCCGTCTCTGCGTCTTGAAAAAAAGACGGTTGCGCATATCGGAAACAACAGGATTTATTTTGAAGACAGGACTAAGGACGGGACATTGAGGCGGGTGAGCATTTATCGTTTCGACGACGGCACGCTGGAGCCTTCCGCGCTGATATACGCCTCCAGCGCCACGGCGGTATTTTCGGGCGGCAAGGTGGTGTTTAGGATGTATTCGGGGGCATTTCAGAAGGCCGACCCGAAATCTCCGTCGGAAGCGACCTCTTTGAGATTCGCCAGATACGATGTCGTCATTCCCGTGGACGCGGGGGCGGTTCATTCGCGGAGTTTAAGGGAATACACTTCCGGCGAACTGCGCTCGGAAATATCGCGGCTCGAAGCGTCGGGACTTGCTTCTTTGGAATCCGACGGGCGTTCGACTTCGGTCTCGGCGCTCAGGACAGAGTTGAATCTGAGATTAGCCCTGGGGCTTTCGACTTTTTTCTTCACGCTCATAGGCGTGCCCCTGGGATTGCTCGCCGGTCATGGCGCCAAAACGTCGGGCTTCGCGTTTTCGCTCTTCGTCGTATTCTCGTATTATATTTTTCTTGCGGTCGGCATAAACATATCGGACATAGGCGCTCTGCCGTCGGCGGCGGCTCTCGCGCTTCCGAACGCGGCGGCGGCTGTGGCGGCCTTTTTTCTGTGGCGCGCGGCGCTCAAAAAATAAAATGTAGTCGCCGACCTTGGTCGGCAGATGTAAATGTAGTTGCGCCCCTTGTGGGCGCTGGCATAGCAGGGACAAGCCCCCGTATCAAGTACGGGACAAGCCCTGCGACTACATAAAATTATGGTTTTTTTTGACAATCTCATAATGAATATATTTACGAAACATATTTTCAAAGAGTTCGCCAGGCCTTTTTTGTTTTTGGTGGCGATATTCGTCGGACTTTCCATCATATCGGATTTTTTCAGGGACCTCGGATTATTTCTTGAGCGACGCTCCGGGGCGTTCTGGGTCGCGGGCTATTTGGCTCTCACCAATGTCCACAAGGCCTTCCAGCTTCTTCCCGTCGCCGCGCTGGTGGCCACGCTTTTTTCCGTCGGACAAATGGCCCGCGGCGGGGAGTTGACGGCGGTGAAGGTCGCCGGCAAGGACATCCGTCGAGCTTTTGTGCCGTTTTTCGCAGGCGGCCTCGCGCTCTCGGCTGTCGTCTTTGTCGCGGTGTTTTTCATAGTGCCTTCGCTTGTTTCGACGGGCTATGAAATAAAGCGGACACATATTCTGGGCCTTCCTCCGAGGGAAGAAGGGGTAAGAAGGGCTCTGAGCGTAAACGTTCCTCCGTCGGGCAGACTGCAGGCCTCCGTCATAGATACACTCGGGGGTTTCATCAAGGATGCCATATATTACGAGTATGACGAGTCCTTCCGTCTCAAAAGGCAGATTGTCGCCGGACGCATAGAATGGCGGAACGAAAAATGGAAGTTCATTGACGGAGTTGATAGATATTTCGTCGGGGACTTGCCAAGCGTCGAGAGGCCTTTCAAAGAGATTGTGGTCGAAATGAGCGTTTCGCCGGATGAGTTCGGACCGGATAAGGGCTATCCCGAGGAAATGACTTACTCGGAGCATTCGGGAAGGCTGCTTTCGCTCAAGAAACTCGGCCTTCCGCACCGGCGCGAGGCCGTGGATTTTCATTACAGGATAGCATCTTCGTTGAGTAACTTCGTGGTGCTTTTCATCGGAGTTTATTTTGCCGCCACCCTGACGGCCCGTCACGGCAAGGTATTCGGTTTCGTGCTGGCCCTGATAATGGCGTTTCTTTATTACGGCGTCAGCGCAATGGGGCAGTCTCTGGGCGAAAACGGAATCCTTCCGCCGGTCCTCGCGGCATGGATGGGCAACATTATTTTCGGCTTCACCGGCATTTGGCTTTTCTTTAAGATACCGTCCTAAAAATCAGTAGTCAGGGATAAGTAGGCAGGGATTAGGGGGATGGTGAGAAGAAAAAATATAAATTATCTTGCGACAGCGGTTTCGGTCGCGTGTTTTGTGTTTTTCGGCGCGACGTCCGCCGCGCTCGCCTCCGAAGATTCGCAGGGCGCCGCATCCTTGGCCGGTCAGACATCCTCCGCCGCGCCGCAGACCTTTTCCGATGGGCCGCTCAAGTACAATCAGCGCCTTTGGAACGAGATGCGCCGCCGCGTGGAGTACGGAAGCCGTTACGATAAAGACTTCGTCGTTTCCACGGTTACGGTTCCGCCCGCCGAGCCGCCTCCCGGCCTCGCCGTCGAGCTTCCTTATGAATCCGCCATAGCCATCTCCGGCAGAAAACTCATAGCCGTTGACGTTAAGATGACGCAGTATCTCAACCCCGAGGAAGCCAAGGCGAAAAACATCGCGCCCTCGCGCACCGACGTCACTATGACTCAGGAGCTTCAGGTCAGAATCAAAGGCCGAGTCGGTCGCAAAATAAATGTAAACATAGATTTCGACGATACCACGGCGGAGCGAAGAGACATCTCCGTCGTTTACAAGGGCGACCCCGACGAAGTGGTGCAGGAGGCGGCCTTCGGCGATATCACCGTTTCTCTTCCTCAGACGGAGTTCGTGGGATATTCCAGACAGCTTTTCGGAGCCAAGGTTGACGCCAAATACCGCAATATGCGGTTCATCGGATTCGGTTCCAAGACCAAGGGACTTTCCGAGATAAAACGGTTTATCGGAAATGCCGCGCTTGAAAGAAAAGAGATAAACGACACGGCCTACATACGCTACCGCTACTACCGCCTCGCCTTCGGAACCGACCATGTGAAGCGCGGTTCGGAAAAGATATATCTCGACGACAAAATCCCCGCCAACAACAACGTCAACACAAGTTCGATGACTGTCGAAGCTCTCTTGGGCGGCGCGACGACATTCGGAACCTTCGACATGTTGGTGCCCGGGCAGGACTACTCCGTGGACTATGACCGCGGCGTGGTTTATTTCCGTAAGACGATTCTTTCAAATTATGTCATAGCGGTTGACTATGAGAGAGAGTCCGGAGGATTTCTTCGGGATTCGGGAGTCCGCGCGGGCTCAAGCAAGATAATAAAAGACGAGGCCAACGCCGACACCACCGAGCGGAAAAACTATTACTCCATAGGCAGAAACAGAATCGTCAGAGACGACGGCCGCGGCAATTTCATTTTGAAGATACAGGACCTGAACCGAACCGACGCCGCCACAGTCGGCGCGGCCCCCGCCCCGAAATATCCCGACGACATCGAGGTGGACTTCGAACAGGGATATTTTTATTTCAAAAACAGCGCCTCGCCCTTTTTGCCGGAGGCGTATCGCGCCTCTCCGACGAGTTCTTACAGAATATTCATAGAATACCGATACCGCTTCAAGACATTTCAGCTCAAGCCCGGCATAGTGCCTCAGTCGGAGCGCGTCGCGCTCGACGGCAAGACCCTTACTCGCGACGCGGACTACTTCATAGATTACGATTCGGGGTTCATCACCTTCCACAACGAAGAGAAAATAGGCGCCGACTCTGTCATAGAAATATCATACGATTACGCGCCGTTCGGTATAGCGGCGGGCTCCACCATAATAGGTCTGCGCGGCGAGATAATGCTTACCCCGAATCTATTCGTGGGTTCGTCATATCTCTCCGAGTTTTCCGCCGCCGCGCAGTCTCTGCCCGACATCAAGAGCCCTCCGTCATCACTGGATGTCTGGGAAGTTGACAGCCGCATAAGCGATATTCAAGTCCCGTATCTCGGATGGAATCTTGCCGTCGGAGGCGAGATGGCGCAGAGTCGCAGAAACCCCAACACTATCGGCAAGGCCATAGTCGAGTCCATGGAAGGCATCAAGCGGGAAGACAACGTGTCATTGTTCCGCGACTCTTGGAAAAACGGCGATTCCGCGTTCAAGTATTTTGTTGACGATGTGTCGTGGCACAACGAAGAGGCATACCTCAGAGACATAAATCCGGCCGTGGACGCTTCGGTCATAGAAAAAAGACAGGTTCTCGTGATTAATTACGATACCACGCGCTCGACGGCCGTCTCTATTCATCAGAGTTTGTCGAGGACGGGACTTGATTTCTCGCGTAAATTATATATGGAGACATGGATATACGGCGACGGCTCCGGCTCCAAGGTCGAGGTCGCGCTTGGCGCTCTCAACGAGGACATAGACGGCGACGGTAAACTCGACACGGAGGACAGAAACGGCGACGGCCTCCTGAATCAGGGCGAGGACACGGGGATTTCTTTCTTGAATCCCGACGGTTCCGTTTCGGTGATAGGAGACGGCAACGGGCGTTTAGACACCGAGGATCTCGACGGCAACGGCTACCTTAACACCATAGATATGCTGGTCCCGCCGTCGCCGTACAAAATAACTGTTGACTGGACGGGATGGAAGTTTATAAGACTGCCTCTGGATATACCCGAGACCGATCGCGCCAAGTGGGAGACTCTCAAACAGGCGCGCATTCAAATCCGCGGGGATAAAAAAAGCGCGATCAAGTTCGCGCAGTTCTCTTTCGTCGGACAGAGATGGGAAAGCGCGTATGTCTCACCCGGAAGCACGCTGACCATCGCCGCCGTGAACAACGAGGAAGACCCGACCTACGAACCGCTTACTTCTCATCCGATATATCAGGATCTTTACGATACTAAGGACACTACCCGCAAATATAAAAAGGAGCAGGCTCTCTCTCTGAAATACGACATCCAGTCGGGCTCCGTCGCGGCGAGGCTTTTGTGGGCGTCGCCCTACGACTTTTCGCAGTATCGCCGACTGAGATTTTTCGTTTACGGCGATGGCAAAAACGCCGAGTTCTTTATTCAGGCGGGAAACGACGCCAACTATCTCGAGTTTGCCGTTCCTGTTTCATGGACGGGTTGGCGGCTTCTGACGATAGAGCAGGTAGACAAAAACCGCGACGGCAAGCCCGACGTATGGGAGAGCGGCGAACCGGGCTCGTCCGTAGTTATCGCGGGCTTGCCGGCGCTAAACAATATATCGCAGATTAAGACCGGCTTGAGAAAGGCCGGCGCCGTCATCGCAGGCGAGATATGGGTCAATGAAATCTTCGTCGAGGACACATATAAAAAAGAGGGACTCGCCTATCGCTATAACGCCGACCTCCAAATCCCCGAATGGGCGAATCTCGGCGCCCGCCGCAAAGAGGTGAACCGCGCTTTCGAGACATTCACGGGCGGCATCAATAATCAGGACCGGCTCGAAGAAAGCGCATATTTCAATATGCCGCAGTTCTGGCTTTTCAAGCCGCGCTTTGTGCGGTGGATAACCATGCCGCTGAATACATCGTTCTCGAAAACTCTGAGCGTCACGCCGTCGGTGATAGATACCAAGGAAGGCCTTCTTTCGATTAACGAGGAAGGCCGCGTGATAGGTCTTACGGGCGCGGCCGACACGTCCGTCTCCATACGAAATCTTCCGACCGTCGCCGGAAAATACACCAGGGCGATAACCGACACTCAGCAGATAGAGCGCATCGAAGACAAGGAAACTCTCGCGGCCACGGCTTCGTACGCGCCTCCCAGGATATTCCTTCTGCCGACTTCCGTCAGCGGCGGATATTCCGTCGGAAATTCTTTTTTCAGGCCGTGGCGCAAGGTCGTCAAATATGAGGAGTATCTGGAGATAAAGGACTTTCTTTCTCTCGAAGATACCAGGTCGTGGAATGCTGCGGCGCCGTATAAGTTCGGCAACTTTTTGGATTTGAATCCCGGGTTTTCCCAGACAGATGTCAGCGAGGAGAAAAAGGGTTTTTACTTAAGAGACGGTATCTCCCAAAGATACCTTAAATCTCAGGCGCAGAGCGGTTCGCTCGGCGCCACTCTGAGGCTTGCGAGTTTTCTTCAACCGGGATTTTCTTATTCATTGAGCGTGAACGAAAACTACAATCTGGCCTATTCCACCTCGACCACTCCGGCCACTTATCCGTCAGAGACCAAGGCCATAACCCGCAGCGGAACGGCCGAAGCCACATGGAACCTCAACGTGCGCGACATTACCGGCTTCGCGCATACCCGCTCTCTTGCGCTGAACTCGTCTTACAGAATAGCCGACGGCGACACCTACGACAACGTTTATTCGTCGTACAGCATCCGCGACAGGTTCTGGATAAGAGACCCTCTCGACGCCATCAAGAACAAAAGGCGGACGCTGACTCAATCCGACACAAAGAGGATTTCCGGACGATGGAACCCATTGGAGCAGATATATTTTCCCGGACGTTTGGCGCCGTGGAAAACGCTCAATACCAACTTCAACTATTCGCGTTCCGACGAGTATTCCGACACGACCGGCACCGAGCGGAATACTTTTACTTTAAATTGGCCGGACATGCTGTTCACACTTTCCGACGTGGAAAAGATGATTTATCTCGACAGATACGCCTCCGACACCACCCTTAACTATAAGACCGCGGTAAGATACTCGCAGACCCACAGCCACGGCGCGCCACAGTCCTCGGCGGAAACCGCCAACTATGGCATAGAGGGCCGCGCCACCGCCATGAGGCGGTATAACGTAAGCGCCAACTACAACGGTTCGCGCACCGAGGATTTGGACCTGAGGGAACATAACCGCACTAAACTCTCCGTCTCGGACAGTTATGGATTTCAGGTCGGGTTCAATCTCGCTCAATGGCGCCTAACTCTGCGCTACGACGAGTCCGCGCAAGACACGTGGGACGGTCTCGATAAACTTACCGCCGATTCCCGCACCCGCGCTCCGGCCATGAGCGCCTACTGGGACTACGTTTCGCCGTCGGGCATCAAAATACCTCTCATAGGCCGGACATTGCCCCTTACCAACAGATTTACTTTTAACACCAACCTTAACCTCACGCAAAGCCGCTCGACGGTAAATTATGAAAAAGGAAACACCGATGTCTATAATTTCAATTTCACGGGCGACTACGAGGCCACGAGCAATTTCCGCGTGGCCGTCGGAGGCGGGTTCACTTTGAATAAAAATATCGTTCAGTCCTACGAGGATTACTACGCCATAAACATCAATTCGCGGCTGACGATACAGTTCTAAAAAGGGGTATTGGGGTGGGGGGAATATTTATCGTTTCGCAAATTTTGAGACAATCCGCCGCGTTCGCGCTTGACTTCGTTTTTCCTATGACCTGCGCCTCCTGCTCAGAGTGGACCGGAGACGAAGGCCTTCGCGTCTGCCGCGAATGTTCGAGCAAGATAAAAATCCTCGCCGAGTCCGTTCCGATATGCTCAAAGTGCGGTAAGCCGATCGCGCTCTCCGACGGCCTTGAATATAATTCCCCGCATAAAAACTCAAGCGCCGTCTGCCTGCGGTGTTCTGTCACGGGAGATATCCTCTACGATAATGTCTTTGTGCCGGAGGAGAATTCTCTGAGGGAAAAGGGGGTGCGATATAACGCCTCGGCTTACTGTGGCGTTCGCGCCGCCGCCGTCTACGACGGCATATTAAGCGAACTCATCATAAAGTTCAAGTACCAAAACGCCGAACGTCTCGCGGCTTTCTTCGCTTCGTTGCTTTTTGAGGCATACGGACGTTATCCGGAAATATCTTCGCCCGATGTCGTCGCGCCCGTGCCGCTTCATCCGTTCAGGCGTTTCACGAGAGGGTATAACCAGAGCGACCTTATCGCCCGCGGCTTTGCCCGCATGAGCGGTCTGAATTATCGGGAGTCCTTGCTTCGCCGCGCATATTCGACGCCCCAGCAGGCGAAACTTTCGGCCGCCGAGCGTCGCAAGAACGTCGCCGGGGCTTTCGCCGTTGGGCGCCGCTCTCTTGATTCGGTAAAGGGCAAAAAAATACTTATTATTGACGATGTAATGACGACGGGCTCGACTCTGGACGCCTGCGCGCGCGCTCTCATGGACGCGGGAGCCGCCGAGGTTTTTTGTCTCGTTGTCGCCACCGACTGAAAATTGCGCGGCCAAAGGTTATTCGTTACCGGCCAATTAAGAAGAGGGTGTTTAACAAGGGGATTTTCGGGGGGATGTTATGGAGTATGTGGTATCGTCGGACGCCGCGCCATCGTCAACGAATACGGAGGACTCATCATAGTCAAAGGAATAACCGGAATAAAAGCGCGGGTGGACACGACTGCGGACAAAGACCTGAACGAAGTCAAATTTTTCGTTGACGGACAGGAGAAATACAAAATCAGTTATGACCCGCGAATAAATTGCGCGGAAACGACGGTCAACCCGATAGGGCTTGGCGACGACGAATTCGCATGGTCAAATCTGGACACCGCCGGCCTGTCCGACGGAACGCACATGGTTGATGTTAA
>JASEHK010000230.1 GCA_030018875.1 Endomicrobiia bacterium
AGACGTCTTTGAGAGTCATTCTGCGCGAGCCCTCGTCCCTGAGCTCAACGTTTCTGTACGGCCCTCCAAGCGCCGGCGTTATGTCGGGCTCGTAGATGGCGTTGTTGACGAGATATTTGTATTTGATGAGCGCTCCGGCGTAAAGCGAAGCGTCGGCGTGCTCGAGTCGCCATTTGCCGCCGCCGGCGGAATCCATTGGAAGACGGCCCCTGTAGAACGGCGGCGAGGTGAAATCTCCGACGACGGAAACCCCGTTTACGCCCGACAACGCGGAGACGTCCGCTTCGAAGGCAACCGTGACGTAATTTCTTTTCGACGCGGGAGAATTCTGAGTGTAAGACGAGAACATCGGCGGAAGATATGCGTCATATGCCCGGACGCGGTAATAATAAGTCGCGCCCGCGACGATGGACGAATCAGGAAAACTCATGCGGCCTGAAATCGCCGTGACGGAAGATATTATGGACATTGCGTCGGAAAACGAGACACTTGAGCGCCATATCTCATAACCGCCGCCATATACTAAATCCAAGACGTTGCCGCCTGAAAATTGCGGGTTGTCCCATTCAAGAGATACGAAGTCACTCGCGGCCGACCAAAAAGAAGTGAGATTCGCCGGCGGGGGCGGAGCGTCCGAGAAGTTGTGCCATACCGTCGCCGATGCGACGAGCCCCGCAGCGGGATACGCCGTTCCGTCAACGATTACTTCGCCGGGACTTGTGCTGCTGACATAGACAGTTCTGTATATCGGCGATTTTTGCTCGGACGACGATTGAGTTTTGAGATAGTAGTAAAAGGTGTTGCCGGGAATTATAAGCATATCCGCAAAATGCGAAGTCGCCCCGCTCGCGAGCGCCTCCGTCGAAAGAATCGCCGACGAACTCCAGACGGAGTCCGAAGGCGCTCCCGACGAAAGATAGTCGCCGTAAAAATGTTTCTGCTGCGTCGCAAAGCCGCCTGTCTCCCCCGCCGGAGTTCCGATTTCAAGAGCAGAAAGTGAAAAAGTAAGAAAATAAGAAAGTAAGAAAGTAAGAATTATTGTAGTCGCCGATTTATCGGCCGTAGTAGTCGCCGATTTATCGGCTTTGTATATTTCGCTAAAATTCATTCTCTCTTTAAGCGGATTATTGGCTATATGTTCACGAATTTTCCTTGATGCTTTTTCTGTCCTTATTATATGTTCAAAATAGTTTGGTTGCCATAGTTTTTTGCCTACATTTTTACTGGTCTTTGCCTTAAACCTTCTAATTACTTCACCTAATTTCATTTTGCATTTTTCAAGAATTATAATTAAATGCAAGTGATTGTCCATAAGTTTATAAAAGTCAACTTTAATACCATCAGCAATGTTTTTTATTTCTTCAATCTGCTTAAAAATTATTTCTTGTTCTTCACTTGAAAAATTTGTCTTGTAGTTACTGCATATAGTTACAAAATAAAAACCATTACCGTCATAATTGTAATTTTCTAATCTGATTTTTTTAATCGTGTTTACCATAATAACATCAAATCGCCGATAAATCGGCAACTACAATAGCCATTTAATGAAATCATCCCATCTGTCTTTCAATGTTTTCGAAAGTTTTACTTCGACGAGCCGCGCGGGGATTCTTGCCGCCGCCCCGACGGAAGAAAATTTCGGCGCGGTCGTATCCGGCGTGAGCCACGCCAGATACCCCTTTTCTTTGAGCACGTTCCAGTCAATACCTTCGACTCTGAATCTTATCGGAACCGCCTGACCCGGTGAGGCGCCCGGCGTCTGTGACGACGCCACATTCGAGCGCAAATTGACATCGCCGAGAACCCCCGCGACATCGCCTTTGTAAGCGTCGCTCGACGAGACGGCGTAATAATATCTTATGCCGTTCTGGACGTCCGTATCCGTCCACGAAAAACAGTTGCCAGGAGTCGAGGCCACGACTTCATACAATCCGCCCGCCCCCGTCGAGGAGCGATAGATAACGTAGGCCCCCCCCGCGATTACATCTATGGCTTTGTACTCTTGGGAGCCCGAACCCCACCAGCCGTATGGCGCGTCCCATGTTAGTTCAACTTTACCATCGTCGGGTCGCGCGCGAAAGTTCGTCGGCGCGGATGGAGTCGAAGCCCAGTTTGAGAAAACGTAAAACGTCGCGCCGGCAGAGAGCTCCGGTATCGCGACGTAGCGCCTCGCGTCGCCGCCTATGGATATATATTCCGCCGAGCGCGTATCGGAGGCAAGCGATGTCGCGGGCGAGGTCGAGGTGATGAAGGCCGCGTCGGAGCCGTGATTCGGGACGGCGTCGAAATAAGTGAGCCCCGTCGTGACGCCGGCCAAAGGCGTCGTCGAAACCGCGAAGAATATGAAGTTGTACGCCGCGCCCGGAGTAAGTTCGAATTTTATCTGATGGGTGCCATCGCCGACGGGA
>JASEHK010000231.1 GCA_030018875.1 Endomicrobiia bacterium
TCTCTCAATTCGCGAGATTGCTTCGTCCTCCGATGGCCATCGGAGTCCTCGCAATGACAGATTGGCGTGGTTTACGACCTGTTGCCCCTACGACACATTGCGCTGTCCGCCGTCGTTTGGCGGGATTGACGATATAACGGTGGTTCAATAATTTTTCTTAAAGGTTAGCCAGTAATGACAAGAAGCGATTGGCGGGCGGAATTGCGGGCGAACGGGACGCTCAGTGCTTTGTTTCGTCTCCGTCGGACGATGATTCTTTCTTGGCTTCGTCGGCGTAGTTAAGTTCCAGATCGGCTAGGGTCGTAAGAAGAATTTTCTCCTCTTCCTCGGCAAGATTACCCGCCGTTTTTTCTTTCAACATTATAAGCATATCTATGGTAAGTTTGGCGTGGTCTATCTGCCTCTCGATTTTTTCATTCAAAGGATTGGGAACTTTGCCGAGCTGTTGCCAGCACGCCGACGCAAGCATAAGGACGATGTTTACGAAGTGAGGGTTTGGTTTTTTATCCGGCATAAATCTCCTCCCCGACGGTGATTTGTAAATTTCAAGGTTTGAGGAACCGCGCTATCCTTTCGAGAGTCCGTTTTTTGCCGAGCAGTTCCAAAAGCTCGAAAATGCCCGGCCCTTGCATCCTGCCCGAAACGGCCACCCTCAAGGGGTGAAATACTTTAGCGTTTTTTACGCCCTGCCCGAGACAGAAGTCCTTTATTATTTTTTCAAGATTTTCCTTCGAGAACTCCGCCGCCGATTCAAGTTCTTTAGCGGCCTCCGCAAGCATTTTTTTTGCCTCCGGCTCGGCGAATATTTTTGCGACCGCCTCTTCGTCGTAAGTTATGTCTTCGATGAAGAATATGTCCAATATCTTCGGGACGTCCGCAAGGAGTTTGATTTTGTCTTTTTCGACCCCGATGATTTTGGCGGCGTATATCTCGTCGGTAATTTTTAAGCCGGCGTTATCAATATGCTTCTTTGCGCGCGATAATATCTCGTCGGGACGGAGTTTTTTGAGATACTCCATATTCATCCATAGCAACTTTTGATTGTCGAACACGGCGGGGCTTTTGGAGCAATTTTCAAGATTGAATTCTTTTTCAAGTTCCCCTGCCGCGAATATTTGTTTGCTCTCCTGTGTTGCCCATCCCAGAAGAGCCAGATAATTTACGATGGCTTCGGGGAGGTATCCTTCGTCTCGGTATTCAAGCACGCTCGTGTGTCCGTGCCGTTTGGAGAGGCGGCTTCCGTCGGACCCGAGTATCATCGAGAGGTGTGCGAATATCGGCGGCTCGATTCCGAGCGCGCGGTAAAGGTGCATTTGGCGCGGAGTGTTCGACAGGTGGTCGTCGCCCCGTATCACGTGGGATATCTTCATCAGGTAATCGTCCACGGCGCAGGCGAAGTTGTAAGTGGGGACTCCCGACGTTTTAAGTATCACAAAATCGTCGAGCAGACGGTTCTCGAATGAGAGGCGGCCGCGTATGGCGTCGTCGAATTCGACGTTGCCGTCCGCGGGCATTTTGAATCTGACGACGCAACCTATTTTCCCGGGGTCGTTTTCGTCGTGTTTTTTGTCGCGGCACCTGCCGTCGTATTTCGGCGGGAGTTTCCTTGCGGCCTGCTCCTCGCGCATTTTCCGGAGGCTTTCCGGAGTGCAACCGCAATAATACGCCTTGCCATTTTCGACGAGATTTGCGGCGAACTTTTTATAAATGTCGAGCCTCGCCATCTGAAAATAGGGGCCGTAATCGGGTGTGGAAAGTGGAAGGTGGAAGGTAGAAGGTGTTTTTCCTTCGCTCTCTACTTTTAACTTTCCACTTTTCGCAAATGATGGCCCTTCGTCCCATTCCAAACCCAGCCATTTCATACTTTCTATTATCGCGCGGATGGATTCTTCCGTCGAGCGGACCTCGTCGGTGTCCTCGATTCTTAATATGAAACTCCCGCCGCGCCCTCGGGCAAAAAGATAGTTGAAAAGCGCGGTTCTTGCGCCGCCTATGTGAAGGTATCCCGTCGGAGACGGGGCGAATCTTACGCGAATTGTTTTGTTGTTCATTTGGCGCACCTGAAACCGACGTCCGGCCGCGTTTCGTCGGGTTTCATTATATCTCTGGAGTATGTGGCGACCAAAGCTTTTGATGTTCTGTAAGATCCTCCGCGCACCACGATATATTCCTCGCCGAACTTGTCGTTTTTGGCCGTGCAGCCCGGGTAGGGCGCGAAGTAAGAGTCCGTGATTTCTTTGGCATTGCCCGCCATATTGTAGCAACCCTGCGGGCTTTTGCCGTCGGGCAGGTTGCCCGCCGGCGTCAATCCTCCGAGCCCGAATAAATAAGAAACGTTCGCCGATTGTTCCTGCCAATAACCGCCCCACGGATATTTCCTTGAGTCGGAG
>JASEHK010000232.1 GCA_030018875.1 Endomicrobiia bacterium
ATCAAGAAAACACCAGACGCTGAGTTTTCTTGATTGTTGCCGGCGATGGAATAGTCGCTTGTTTTATTTCTTCCGATTCCGGCGTATCTTCCTGTTTTTTCTCGGGCACCGGAGAAGTCATTTCTCGTTCTTTCCCATCTTTCTTTAAACCCGCGCCAAACATCATCCCGTAAGAAAAACTCAAATTGTAGGCGGAATAATCAAAGCCGTCCTTTACCGGAAACAAAGATTTTTTATATTCAAAGCCGAGATTGACTCCGCGACCCAAAGGTAACCTCAATCCCAATAATCCAAACGGATAAAGAAACGAAACATTATGTTCAACCGAACGGCTTTCTAAGACGATAATTGCAGGGTCTACAGGTTCAAACCAACCCTTATACGCCGCCGAGTAGTAACCAATACCCGCGCCGGCATATGCGTGTTTGATAAACCGATAATACCACCTACTGTCAGCATCTATCATACTCAATGAGTATCTCGGGTGAATCGCTTCGGGAATAACATACCCGGTCCGACCGCCGTAATCCGCACGGGTATGCCAATAGAAACCGACCCTACCGCCGAAACCGTATTTTTCATACCATCTGTTGACAAAAAAATCAATACCGCCCGTAGGTTTATGCTCAATTGTAGGATTTCTCCACGGCATCATAGGATCTTTGTCGGTGGCGCAGCTTTCCAGCGTATTATATGTTTCCCAATCGGCATATTTATACTTTATATAGTAATCATCTTTCGTCTGTGTGAAATTTGTCTTTAGGAATGGTTCCAGAATGAAATTTTGTACGCCGATTTCCCATACGTCAAAGAAATCATCTTTACCCTCGCAAACTCCGCGACCGCATATAAAGAGTAGTAAAAATGCGGCCACTTTAATTGGGTACCTTATTGATAAACAGTCGGGCAGTATTTCCGTGTGCATAAGCAAAATCATTTCTATCTGAGCGGAATTTTTATTACTTTTTCGGCTCGTCCGCTTTTTGCTTTTAGTCCTTCGTTTACATCAAATGGGGTGTACCCCATACCACCCTTACATCTGTTACCGGATACAGACAACCCCATACATATTCGGTAAGCGGCCCCTCTATAAGATGCCTTACATCATAACTGCCCGGCAGAGCGGAAACCTCGTATTCGTTATCGTCTTTTATTTCCTGTTCATTAGCCAGAAAACCGGAGGGTTGATAGATTAAAACACTTTTTCTTACGGCGTCGCCTTCCGGGATGTCCGATAGCCGGCCTTTTATGATGGCGGGGATTTCTATTTTTAATTCGGGAGGAGTTGCGGCACGGGCGCCGATTTCTATTATCCTGCGGCGGGACATCCCCACTTCGGGCAGACTGGCATACACCTCATATACACCCGTTGACAGATGCGCGGCGTAAGCGCCGTTTTTGTCGCAGGCCTCGGAAAAGCCGCCACCCGAAGGAGTAAAACTGTTTTGACACGCCGTAAATCTTACTGCCGGAACGATGTCGCCGGCCAGTTGCTTTTTTATGGCGGGAGTTTTTATTCTTCCGACAAGTTTCTGTTTGGGCAAATCCATTGCGGCGGCGGTGTTGAAAAATACAAATGCTGAAAATAAAATCAAAACGGCGGGCGCGATAAAACCTTGTCGGGCTTTACGCTTATCGTCGGAGTATCCAAATAACCGGAAGAGATTACATTGACTCATATGCCATGATTATACATTTTCACCAGGGGTCAAATCCTCAATAAATTCTCAATAAAAGAACATTCGCGATTTGAGGCAACGCAGGCATGCGGCGCGACTCGTGAACGATGATAGTGTCGGGCTCATTTTTCGAACTTATATCCGATACCGTAAATCGTTATTATTTTACCCGCCAACGGCTCACCGAGTTTGGTTCTTAATCTTGACATATATTCGTTCAACGAGTGCTCGCATACGTCAAGTTCTTCACAGCCCCATACGGCGTTAAGGAGCGTCTCTTTTTCCACAACTTTACCGGAGTTTTTCAGGAGCAGAAACAATAATTCAAATTCTTTGGCGGTCAGTTTTAGCGTTTTTCCGTCGAGACGCGCTTGGCGGTCTTTTTCGCGCAGGGTTATGCCGTCTTTTTTGAAGACCCGCGGCATTTTGCCTCTGCGGGCGACCCATCTTATCAGGGAACGCGATATCGCAAGCAATACATTGGGGTTAAACGGTTTTATCAGATAGTTTATTGCGCCGTCGTCGTAGCCGCATGAAACATCTTCGGGAGATATCCGTCTGCCGGATAGAAATATAACTGGGATTTGGGATGTGGCGGGATTTTTTTTGATTGTCTTGCAGACATCAAAGCCGCAGGCATCGGGGAGTTCAACGTCCAGAATGATTAGGTCGGGG
>JASEHK010000233.1 GCA_030018875.1 Endomicrobiia bacterium
AGAGAGTCGCTCGTATTATGAAAAAGTTTCGAGCCGCCGTTTTTCCGGCGCTTTTCGTCTGCCTGGCGTTATCGGGTTGTTCGCGCGATTCATCCGTCGCGCCTTCCACCGAGACCGAAGCCGGAACCGTCGAGCAACAGGCGGAGTCCATAGAAAATTTCCATCTTAAGCAGATGCGCGGCGGCAAGGTCGCATGGGAACTTGTAGCAGGGCGCGCCAGATTTATAACCGCCGACGAAGTCGCGCTGGATGATCCAGTCTTAAGCATACCTCACACAGAGGGCGGTTCAGGCAGTGGCGATGAACGAGATGATAAAAAATCTGCGTTAAGCATACCTCACACAAAGGGCGGTTTAAGCGTCATAAGAGCATCTCGCGGCCGTGTGATAATGAGCACCTCGGAGATACACACCTACGGGCCGACGAATCTTAGGAGCCCTGATAAAACCGTGCGCGCCACCGACATCACTTATAATCCGTCGGAAGACAAAATATCCACGGATAAAAGCGTCGTAATAGTGACGCAAAACTCGCAAATTACCGGAGATTCGATGGTATCGGACTCGCGCCTCGAAACCATAACGCTTACCAATCAGCGCGTAAAATGGACTAAATGAAAAAGAGTATATGCCTCCCCGCGGTTCTCATCGCGCTCATCTTTCCGATGTTGCCGCTTCGCTCCGAGATTCGCGTGACCGGAAAGAAAATGGAAATCATGCCCCGTAGCGACACGACGATTTTTTCGGACGGCGCTTTCGTCGAGCACTCGAGTTTTACGATGAAGGCCTCGCGCATAGTGAGCCGCGATTCGAACAGCCGGATAGAGGCCCGTGGCGACGTTGTCGTAATCTCGCTCGACGGCTCCGACGAGTTGCGCGGCGAAGAGGGGGAGTATTCCTCCAAAACCGGCCTCGGCTCCCTTAAAGGCGCGCCTGCCTATATGCGAACCAAGGGCTCCGACGGATCCTTTATAGAGCTCGCCACTCCTTTGATAGATTGGAGTTCCTCGACGGTAACCGCGCGCGGCGACTCGCTTCTTAAGCGCGAGCATATGAAAATCAGTTCGAGTATGATGACCTACGAGCGGCTCGGCAAAATCTTCATGGCCGGGCCAGTGAAGCGCCTGCTCTACGAGGACGAGAAGCACTCCGCGGATTTCCGCGCCGACCAGATGACTTATTTCGAAAGCGCCGGCCTCGCGAAACTCAATGGCCAAGTTCGCGGCAGAATAATAACCAACCCCGCCCCGAAAGGCAAGGTCTCAAAATGAGCCTGAAGGCCGAGTCGTTAAAGAAAATCTATGGCAAGCGCGTCGTCGCGCGCGATGTCACTATCACCGTCGAGCCGGGAGAAATAGTCGGGTTGCTCGGCCCCAACGGCGCCGGCAAGACCACGACTTTTTACATGATGGTCGGGATGATACGTCCGACGTCCGGCGAGGTTTTTATCGAAGGCCGCGCGGTCTCGACGATGCCCATATACCGCCGCGCCCGACTGGGTGTGGGGTATCTGCCGCAGGAGCCGTCTATTTTCCGGAACCTCACCGTGGAAGAAAACCTGCTCTCGATTCTGGAGATGCTTCCGGTCAAACCGTCCGAGCGCGGAAAAAAAGCGGCCCGGGCTCTCGATGATATGGGTCTTTCCCATCTGGCCAAATCCCGCGCGTGGCAGCTTTCCGGCGGAGAAAAGCGCCGTTGCGAGGTCGCCAGAGCGCTTTTGAGCGATCCGAAATATCTTCTGCTCGACGAGCCTTTCGTAGGCATAGACCCCAAGACCGTCTCCGATATCCAGGAGATAATAAAGAACCTCAAAAATCGGGGCCTCGGAGTTCTGATAACCGATCACAATGTAAGAGAGACATTGAGCGTCACGGACCGCTCATATATAATGTACGACGGCTCGATACTTATGGAAGGCACGGCCGATGAGCTTATCAATTCGCCCAAGGCGCGGCAGGTGTATCTCGGCGAACGATTCAAAATGTAAGAATATGATTTTAATTTCGTCGCGGAATTATGTAAAATTCAGGCCGTATTTCGCGTCATAACAAAAGGACGGCAGACCCATGGAATTCAACATCATAGCCAGACACTTTACCCTTACCTCGGCCATTGCCGACTATACCCAAAAGAAGCTCGTCTCGACCGTATCCAAGATTCGTCCGGCCATTACCCACGCGCACGTGATACTCTCGGTCGAGAAGAAATACCGCCATACCGTCGAGATAGTGGCCCACGCGCCCCACGGCAAGTTTCTTTCCAAAAGTCAGTCTATAGACCTCTACGCCGCGGTGGACCTCGCCGTGGACAAGCTCGCCAAACAGCTCAAAAAATA
>JASEHK010000234.1 GCA_030018875.1 Endomicrobiia bacterium
CGGACCGTCCTACGAAACCCCGTCGGACGGTCCGGTTGACGCGAAATAAACTCCGGTATGCGCGCGAATATTCATTTTTTTTGCGGCGGCCAACGCAATCTCGCAGAGACGCGCCGAGTAGACGCGGCTCATATCGGGGAATCTCTCGCCGAACTCGTCGGAATGTTCGCCGATGAGAGGATTTGTTCCCATAAAGTTTATGTGGTCGGTGATTATCACTACGTCGCCCGGAGCGTATGCCGGATTTATCCCTCCGACGGCCGAGGTCAGTATAAGTTTGGAGCATCCGAGTTGTTTCATCAATCTGACGGGATAGGTCAGCAGGGTCATCGGATTGCCCTCGTAGAAATGAACGCGGCCCTGCATTGCGACGATGTCCTTGCCTCCGAGTTTTCCGAAGACAAGATGTCCCGCGTGGCCGTGGACGGTGGAAACCGGAAAATGCGGAATGTCTTTGTACGATATGACGGTCTTGTTTTCGATTATGTCCACCACGCCGCCGAGGCCGGAGCCGAGAACCAGCGCGATTTCGGGAACGGATTTCGCCCCGACGTTACGTCGGGATTCGATGAATTTTTGAGATTCTTGGAGCATTGCCGTTATTTTTGACATTTTGTTTCACCCTGCCTTTCGTTGTTTATTTTATTGAGATAGTTCGATTGATGCGCGAAAACTTTCGCCGGCGGAGAGTTTTTCCGCTTCAAAAAAATCCGCGATTGTCTGCCCTGCGTCGGCGAACGACTTGCGGACGCCAAGATTTATTCCCTTTTTGATGCTCTTGCCGGTAACGAGCAGCGGCACATATTCGCGTGTGTGGTCAGTGTGAGCGGCGTACGCAGGATCGCAACCGTGGTCGGCCGCTACAAAAAGAATGCCGTCGGAGCCGAGCGCTTCTTCGAGCCGCGGCAGAAAATCGTCGAATTCTTTCAAGCCCCGATAGTAAGCCGCCGTGTCTCTTCGATGGCCCCATAGCATGTCGAAGTCCACGAGATTGACGAAAATGAACGTTTTTTCCGACGGAGACACGGGGCGCGCGACGACTTCGAGGGTTCTGTTCATTCCGTCGCGGTTGTCGCGCGTGCGGATGGTTTCGTCCACGCCCTTACCGTTAAAGATGTCGTAAATCTTTCCTATCGCGACAACTTTTCCGCCATGCTTGCGGATTTTGTCCAGAAGCGTCTCGCCAGCGGGGTCAACCGCGTAATCGTGGCGGTTCGACGTTCGCTTGAAAGAACCGGGCTCTCCGACGAAGGGTCTGGCTATTACACGTCCGATATTATGGGGATAGACGAGTATGCGCCGCGCGAGTTCGCATATCTCGTAAAGTTTTTTGAGTCCGAAGATTTTAGGGTCCTCGTGGGCAGCCACTTGGAAAACACTGTCCGCCGAAGTATATACTATGGGATACCCGGTCTTGTAGTGCTCGTCGCCGAGTTGTTTGAGAATCTCGGTGCCGGATGCCGCGTAATTGCCGAGAGTTTTTACGCCGATGGCTTTTTCGAACCGTCCGATGATATCTTTCGGGAAACCGTCGGGATATGTCGGCAATGGCCTGTCGGTGATGAGACCCGTTATCTCCCAGTGGCCTATCGGAGTGTCTTTACCTTTGGAGGCTTCGGCCATTTTGCCGTAGCAGCCGATAACATCGGCAGACGCTGGACGGTAGACGCTAGACGCTATAAGATGATAAAGACCGAGTTTTGCGAGATTCGGCAAATTAAATCCGGGCGTCTTCTCGGCTATGTGGCCGAGAGTGTCGGCGCCGGCGTCGCCGTATCCGGCGGCGTCGGGGAGGGCGCCCACGCCGAAGGAGTCAAGGATTATGAGAACAATTTTCATCCGAAAAGTTCCGTTATTTTCATCTTCCCGACGTCAACGAGGCCTTTGTCGGTGAGTTTAAGTTCGGGTATCACGGGCAGCGCCAGAAAAGAAAGCGTCATAAAAGGGTCGTCGAGTTTACAGCCGAGTTTCCGTCCGGCGCGAAGGAGTTTTTCCAGCGACGCAACGACCGCCTCAAGGGGCTCATCGGTCATCAGACCCGCTATGGGAAGAGGCATACGCGCCAAAATATCGGAGCCGTCGGCGACGCAAAGGCCGCCGCCCATCTTTACGATTTCCACGCAGGCGGAAAAAATGGATTTGTCGTCGGCGCCGACGGCGATGATGTTGTGCGAATCGTGCGCGACGGACTGCGCGATGGATCCCTTTTTAAGGCCGAAACCCTTGACGAATCCCCTGCCGACGGCCCCCGACGCCTGATGCCGCTCGACGACAACGAGTTTCAAAACATCCGCCGCGGTATCCGAAACCG
>JASEHK010000235.1 GCA_030018875.1 Endomicrobiia bacterium
CGTCGTTGACGGACAATGGCTCGCCGACACGTCCAACCCCGCAGGCGTTCCCGACGGCTTCGGCGGAATAAACTCCGTTGTTTCCGTCGGCGCATCCTCGAAGGCCGGCCGATGGCACAGCGTTTCGATGGATTCCGAAACCGCGCTCGTCGCGTATATCCCCGGCGAAGCCGCGACATCTTTCGACCCCGCCTCGTTGCTGTTACTGTCCGGCGAAAAAATTCTCGCTCGCGGCGGCGACTATTCGGTGGACGAATCGCGCGGCGAAATAGCGCTCAAACTTTCCGCGCTCGGCTCCGGCCCCGGCAAAGTCCCCGCCGATGTTACGCTCTGCGCCATTGACAAATCGGGCGCGCCCGCGCCGGTATTCGTCGTCAAATTTCCGTCGGACGGCGGATGGAACGGGCGGCTGATGTACTTCGCCTTCACCGACAGATTTCACAACGGCTCCGCCGCCAACGACCGGCCGTCGCTCGACCCTGACGTCGAGCCGGCCGCGGATTTTCGCGGCGGAGATTTTGCCGGCATCACGGAAAAAATCCGCGACGGCTATTTCGAACGCCTCGGCGTCGGCGCGCTCTGGCTCTCCCCGCACGTCAGAAATCCCGACGGAGCGTTCCGCGACGCCCTGCCCCCACACAAAAAATTCACCGGTTATCACGGCTACTGGCCGGTTTCTTTCGACGAGACCGACCCGAGATTCGGGACTATCGAAGAACTCCGCGCGCTCGTGGCCGAAGCGCACAAGCGCGGCATCAAAGTCATCCTCGACATGGTTTTGAACCACATCCACGATGAAAATCCTCTCTACAAAAAAAATCCCGGTTGGTTTTCCGGCGTTAAACTTCCCGGCGGGCGCAAAAATATACGTCTCTTCGACGAGCGACCGCTCGACACGTGGTTCGACGACTTCCTGCCCGACTTCGCCTACGAAGGCAATCCCGCAGCCGTCGAATATATGGTCGGTAACTGTGTCGAGTGGATAAAGAAAACGAACTGCGACGGCTTCCGCCTCGACGCCGTCAAGCACGTGCCGATGGTATTCTGGACGGAGCTCAGACGCCGCATCCGCCGCGAAATAGAAATTCCGCGCGGCGAAATGTTTTATCTCGTCGGAGAGACAATCTCTTCGCGCGAAAAGATAATGGAGTATGTCGGCTTCGACCGCCTCGACGGACAATTTGACTTTCCGCTCTACTGGGCGATAAAAGACGCTTTCGCGTGGGAGACGAAAGGTCTCGACCATCTCGACCGCGAGCGCCTGAAATCCGAGTCGCAGTACGCCGGTTCCATTGCGAGTCCGCTTCTGGGTAATCACGATTTCGCGCGCTTCGCCGCCTTCGCCGACGGCGCGCTCCCGCCCGGCTCCGACGAAAAAGAGCGTTCGTGGAAAAACCGCCCCGAAGTCAAAAACCGCTCGACCTATCAAAAACTCCGGATGGCTTTCGCTTTTCTTCTCTCTGAGCCCGGCGTTCCCATGATTTATTACGGCGACGAAATAGGCCTCTCGGGCGCGGGCGACCCCGATAATCGTCGGGCTATGAAGTTCGACAAACTTTCCCGCGACGAGCGCGAGACCCTCGAATACGTCTCGAAACTCGCAAGATTTCGCCGCGGCTCCAATGCTCTTCGTTTCGGCGAGCGCCACACGCTTCTTGCGTGGGAAAACATCCTCGTTTACGCGAAGAATTATTTCGGCGAAACGACCGTCGTTGCAATAAATCGCTCGCCTCGTCCCGTCGAAGTCAGCGTCGAACTTCCGCCGTTTTTCAAAACCCCCGCGTCCTTTGAGGATGTCGAAAGCGGCAAAAAAATCCAACTCAAAAAGTTGCTGCTTCCTCCAATGAGCGCCATCGTCCTTCGCGGCGTCTGAACCTTGTGCCTCCACCCTCTTGTCATTGCGAGGAGACCGCCTCCACCCCTGTTTGTCATTGCGAGGGAGTCCCGATGTCCATCGGGACGACCGTGGCAATCTCACAATAAGCGAGATTGCTTCGTCAGTCACGGAGTTTACCCCGATTTTTTTATCGGGGTTCCTTCCTCGCAATGACAATAATGGTTTCGCCCGCCGCCGCGCCGCCTTTATCTTTGTCTTTTTTGCCACTTCCCACTTCCTACTCCCCACTTCCCGCCTTTGGGCCTCAAGCCAATGGACAGAAACCACCGACACCGACTTCTCCGACGGAATTTTCAATATGACGCTCACGAGCGGCACTGGAACCGCCGCGCAATTAACACTCTCGCCCTTTGGCACAGGAGCAGACGGCGCCGTTACAATCTCGGCCACAAAAAATATCAACACGGAC
>JASEHK010000236.1 GCA_030018875.1 Endomicrobiia bacterium
CCCGCCACAGGCATCAGGAATTCATTCGATTCCTGCAAATAATAGATGCCAAGACGCCAATGGATTTGAATCTTCATCTGATTGTCGACAATTATGGCACACACAAACATCTGCGGGTTCAGAGATGGCTGAAACGTCATCCACGTTTCCATCTACACTTTATCCCTACATCCAGCTCATGGGTTAACATGGTTGAACGCTGGTTTACCGAGATAACAAGAAAACAGATCCGCCGAGGATCATTCAGGAATGTCAAAGAACTTATTATGGTTATCAAACAATATATTGAATCACACAATCAGAACCCGAAGGTTTTTACCTGGACAGCTACTGTTGAATCCATCATGAATAAAATTGCTATAACTAAAGAAGCGTTGGAAACACTACACTAGCCGGCGTTGGTGTATCCACTTCGTCGGTAAAATGGTCTTGGCAGCCATCCAACAATCCGGCAGGATATCTAATACTCACATCAACGAGCGGTCTGCTCGATGTTTTACCGTTATCTGCAACGCAGTGGACTTCCGGCGCGGCCGGTGGCCCCAATATGCCCGCGCAGCAGATTTATGTAGCTTCATACTCGACGGGGACAAGCGATTATTCAGAAGCCGTATCTTTCGCTACGGGGTCTGCGCTTTCGCCGATAGTGTACACCCTCGCCAATCCGCCTGTGCAACCGGCCGTTTCCGCAGCTTCCAAAGCGGGTGGCATTGCGCTTTCTTGGAGCGCCAACGGGAATCCCTCGCAGACCCGCTGGCGGATACAAAGAGCAAAGAACAACGGCGATTTTTCGACCATCGTTGATTTTGATGACGCGCTTACGGATACGGCCTATACCGACCGGGCTATAACAGGCGGCTCCACTTATTACTATCGTGTCGCCGCGCTGAACGGCGATTCCGTCGCGTCTTCTTTTGCCTTGGCGGTTTCCACATATATTTTCATTCTTGATTCAGCCAATCCGTCGGAGGAACCGTCGTTGGCGCGCGGCGAGGCCGGGGTGCAGTATGTGAGCGCAGGCGTCGACAGGGGATATTTTAATCCGTCTGCCGGGGAAAAAGTAAATATTTATTTCGTCCCGGCCGCCGACGGAGTCGTTAAGATAAATATCGTGCCCCTCGACGGAAGCGCGTCCTATACCGATGAAAAAAGCGTCGCCACGGGGCGTCCGTATTTCTTTGAGTGGCGCGGTTCTCTTGCCGACGGCAGAACGGCGGCCAGCGGAATATATCCCGCCTTTATCGAAGGCGCGGGAATCAGGAGGATAAAAAAGATATGCGTGATCCGATAAATAATTTACGGTTATCCATAAATAGGTGTGTCGTGTCGGCGGCATTTGTAGCCGTGTTTCTTTTTGACGCCCGAATTTGTCGGGCCGAAATACTGCTTACAAAACCTCCGTCAGCCCGACTTGCCGCAAGCGAAGTGTTCGCCGCCGCCGACGGACTTCCATCCTCTCTGCTCGTCAACCCGGCGATGATGGCCGTTTCAGATTACTCGCTCGAAACCTCGGTGTCAAGAGGTTTTATGGGCGACGACGCGTATTATTACGCCGGAGCGGTTAAGAACTTTCAAAGAAAAGTCGATCGAAACAACTTTGGCGACATCCGCGCGGGCATTTTCGTCGGCTACTATGACGGCGGCCCGCTTGAGTTTTACGACAGTTCGGGCCGCGCCCGCACGGTGAAAGCGCAGAGCGATTATATGGCCGCCGCCGGAATCAGCGCCGTCAGGGGCGAGGGTTCTGTCGGAGCGGGCGTCAAGATTTATTCGTCTCGTCTTGCCGACTACGCCTCCGCTTCCGCGATTGCCTTTGATATCGGCGCTATTTACCGCGACCCAAAGAGTGATTTCTTTATGGGGATTGCCGTGAAAAATATCGGCCCTTCAATGAAATACATCACCGAAGAAGAAAAACTTCCTCTGACCGCGGCCTGTGTCGTCGGCGCCGCCGGGAAAAGTTATACCGCAGGCATCAATATTCCATATAACGCGCGCGACGGAAAATTGTCGCCCGAGGCGGGCGTCGAAGCAATTATTGACGGAACTTTTTTTCTTCGCGGCGGATACAAAAGCAGCGCCGTCGAAGCGTTTGCCGTCGGATTCGGGCTTAATCTTGTCGCGCGTTCGCTCATGCTCGACTATACTATGGGTATAAACAAGATTTTCGAAAACACTCACAGTATTTCGATATCCTATTCGCCCCGCTGACAGACGCGCAAGATTGTGTTTTACGCGGCGCCTCCCTGTCAAGCAATTAAGAAATGTT
>JASEHK010000237.1 GCA_030018875.1 Endomicrobiia bacterium
TTGTGCGAACTGTTCGGCGGGCAGTACATTGACGTCCGCTTTGAGGATTCTTGCGCGTTCAATCCCTTTCCGTCGAAGAAGTATTTTTTCGACGAGGCGCATGGCAAGCCCGACGCGGACACGCTGTCATTTCTTTCGCTCATAATACAGAAGATGCTTAAACGCGAGACATTCTCGGGGCGGGAGACGATGATAGTCGAGACCGCGATTATTAAGACATATCGCGACGCGAAGTCCGACCCGCCGTCTCTGGGCGATTTCGCCCTGAGTTTGAAAGATTTTGACGGAGACGAGGAAGACAAAGCGACAGCCGTATCGTTTTATAAAGATCTCGGGCCGTGGGTGGAAGGGCGCTATTCGATACTCCTGAATAACCCAAACCCACGGCTCGTCCTTGACCCTCAAAAGCAACTGATAGTTTTTGATTTGCAGAAAATCAAGGACGAGCCGGATTTGGGTCCGGTGATGTTTTTCGTCGTAAGGTCGGCGATTCAATCGCGGCTGGCGGATTTATCGCTTAAGAAAATAATCGTTATCGACGAGGGCTGGCAGTTTTTCTCAGATAAAATCGGCGCGGAACTGGTGGGGAATCTTTACCGCACCGCGCGCAAGTTCGGCGGGGCGGTGTTTTCCATTTCGCAGTCGCCGGAAGATTTTCTTAAAACCCCTGCGGCGACCGCCATCATTTCAAATACTTACACCAAATACATACTGGGACTCAGCGCCCAGCACGAACTGCTTGAAAAACTCGAACTCAAGCCCTCCGAAATCGCCGAAGTCAAAACGCTCGAAATGTCGCCGGGCAAGTTCTCTCAGGTTTTATACAAATTCCTCGACCGCTGCATCGTCTTAAAGGTGCAGCCGAATCCCCTCGACTACTGGATTTGCACGACGAACGACAAAGACAAAAACATCGAGGACGCGATGCGAAAGAAATATCCGGAACTCTCCCTTTGGGAGATAATACTTAAACTTGCGGGGGACGACCTATGAGAAATATCGCGGCCCTGAGATGGGCGTTGGCGTTGTTGTGTTTTTTGAGAGCCCAGCCGCTTGAAGCGCTCGTTTTTGAACTTGTAAAGACGGGTGTCGAGACCATCGGCAAGGGCGTGGACACTATTTCCGACGAGGTTTTCAAAAAGACGATGGTGGCCAAGACCGTCGAAAACGTGGCGGAACTTCAGAAGAACTTCGACGAGAGCAAAAGGTTTTACGATGAGGTGAGAATGATTCAACAAAATCCCGCCACGCTGAGCGACTATGCCCGCGATGAGTCCATTAGACGGCTCAGGAGGTCGAAAGATTACGCCGTCCACAGGGGCGAAATGGATTATCGGAAACACTATAGCAAGCCGGGTTATATCGGCAAAGCGTTCGAGCAGGCCGACGAGTACGTCAGAACCAATCTTGATTTTTCCGACGCGGCGAGAGTTGCCATCAGAGACAAGCAAAATGTTTATGAAAATGTCGTCAGCAGTTTGCCAAAAAAAGGCGAAAGCGGGGAAGCCGCAAGGCAGAAAGCCGAAAACGCGCGGCTTCAGAATGATTTATTACAGACGGAGATTTTAATAGAGATGCTTAAAAACAATACGGAGACGAACAGGGCGCTTACGCGGCTCTACGAGAAAATGACCGAGGGCGATTCGAGGGCCAAAGACAGGCAGGACGCCTGGCTAAAGGGCATTGAAGGTTTAAGCAGGGATTTGAGCGATAAAAAAACCGGACGGTATAAATCGTCCAAAGAAGTTTTGGACGAACTCTTAAGAAAGTAAACAGAGCAAGAATATCGCCCCGACAAGTCGGGGCGAGCGGAGGGCAGTCCTATGGATTTCAAGAGCGCGAGTTTTAGTTTTTTACAGGACCCCGCCACGATTCCTGAGGTCGTGGGCGTCTACATTATTCCGGCGTATGCGGTCGCCTACGCCGTCGCCCCGCTGCTTTTGGCTCTGGCCGTCGTCACGGAAATGTCGAAGACCTTAAGAGAAGACGAGCCGCCGAAATACTTGAATATCGCGTTTCGGGCAGTCGGGGTTCTGCTCGGTTTGATGATGTATCGGACTTTGTTTCTGGCGGTGGTTTCCGTCTGTCAGGTGTTGTCCTACTATATGTTTTCCATGGACAAGTGGTTCGAGATGCAGACCGTTTTGAAACAGGCGCAGGAGAAAAGTTTTTTCGACTTTATGAAAATATCGCCCAACGATTTAATCGTTTCCATGCTTTCTGTCTTAACGCAGGTAATCGAGC
>JASEHK010000238.1 GCA_030018875.1 Endomicrobiia bacterium
AAATGCCGTTTGACCGCCGCGGTCATAGACGCAAAAATAAAAAAACTCGACGTCAGACGGGCCGGCGGCCTGAAGTTTTACGATGGTCTCACCCACGAGGGACTTTTCGCGATACCCAAGTTTTATCGCGACATTCTCTCGGCCGAAAAGAAAATTATTTCCGCGAAGCGTCCGGTTTTTTTCTTCAAATAGATGAGAACAAAACGGCTCGGCAGAGGATGAACCAGAATCGCACTCCACTACTCGACGTCCTCTATAAACGGGCCCGCCGCAAGGTCATTTCTTTCCACACTCCCGGCCACAAAAACGGCGAGAGCATCGAGCCAAAACTCAAATCATTCACGGGTCGCAACGTCTTTTACTTCGACGTGACGGTTTTTCCCGAAGTTGATTCCCTGCACGACCCGACGGGTCCCATAAAAAAAGCCCAGGAGTTGGCGGCCGCCGCCTATGGCGTGGACCATTCCCTGTTTATGGTCAACGGCTCGTCGGGGGGAAACATAGCGATGTTTCTCTCGACGCTCAGGGCCGGCGACTCGGTGATAATATCGCGCAACGCCCACAAATCGGTTCTTGCCGGCGTCATACTCTCGGGCGTCTGGCCGATATGGATAGCGCCCCAGATAGACGAGCGTCACAAAATAATCAACAATTCCTCGCCGAGCCAGATAGAAGAAGCCCTCGAAAAGTTCCCCGAAGCCAAGGCCGTTTTCATCACTTCTCCGACTTATAACGGAGTCGTGACCGACCTGTTCAAGATAGCCGAGATATGCCACAGGCGAGGCAAACTTTTGCTCGTGGACGAAGCCCACGGCGCGCATCTTAAGTTTCATAAGGATTTGCCCGTCAGCGCCGTGGAGACGGGCGCGGATATGTGCGTTCAATCCACGCACAAGATTCTCTCGGCGATGTCCCAGGGTTCGATACTTCACGTCAATTCCGATCTCGTAGATATCAATGCCGTCAAAAGAGTGGTGTCGCTGACTCAGACCACGTCTCCGAATTATTTGACGCTCTCGACTATTGATATGGCTCGCTGGCAGGCCGTTTACAAGGGTGAGAAGATGCTTGATAAAGTCATAAAGACGGCGCAACGCGCGCGCCGACGCATAAACCGTCTCGAACATTTCTCGTGCTTCACCCGCGAAGAGATAAAAGCCGCCGGCTATGATTTGGACGTTACCAAACTCACGATAAACGTTACGCGCACGGGACTCAGCGGTTATAAAGTCGAAGATATCCTCGCCAAGGAGTATAATGTGCAGGTTGATTGCGCCGATACCTTTAATCTTATAGCCATAATGGGCATAGGCTCGACTCCGCGCGACACGGACGCTTTGGTGGCGGCGCTCTCAGACATCGGCAAGAAATACTCCGTTGTGTCCGTCGCCGCGTCGGCCGACACAATGGACCTGCCCGCGCTCTCGACGGAAATGGTAATGGCGCCCCGCGAAGTTTTTTTCAGCAAAAAGATAAAAAGGATACCTTTGTCCCGCGCCGCCGGCCACATATCCGCCCAGACCCTCACGCCGTATCCGCCCGGCGTGCCCGTGCTTATTCCCGGCGAGCGTATCACGTCCGAAGTTGTGGAATACGTGCAGGTGCTCGCGCGCAAAAAAATCCGCGTGAGCGGACAGGAAACCGAATCGCTCAAAACCATAAAGGTAGTGATGTAAAAAAAGGAGAAAGCCATGAATAAAAAAGAACTCGCCAAGTTTCGCAGAACTCTCGAAGAGAAAAGAAGAGACCTCGCCGCGCTGCTGAAGAAAAAAGAAGTTGATTTAAGCGAAAACGAAATCAGCGAGGACGACAAGGTCGAGTCATCCATCGAAAAAAATCTTATCTTCAGCATTTCCTCCAACGAAGAAAGCATTATGGAGGAGATAGGACACGCTCTTAAAAGGATAGAGAAGGGGAGTTACGGAAACTGCGAGCTTTGCTCGAAGAACGTTCCCGAGAAGCGCCTGCGCTCGCTCCCGTGGGTGCGCTACTGTATAACCTGCCAGAAGAAAGCCGAGAGCAAGAAATAGTAATAGAAAAGACGTGAAGCGTGAAAGGTGAAGGGTGAAAGGTTAAAAGAAAACTACTCTTCACGCTTCACGATTTACGCTTCACCCTTCACGCTTCACCCTTCAGTTTTTTCTCTCCGTAACAACTTCGTAACAAGTTTTTTGTATATTCAAAAGCAGGCAATAGGGTATAGGCAATAGGCAGTAGGAAAAGCAAAAACCTCAAAAGACCC
>JASEHK010000239.1 GCA_030018875.1 Endomicrobiia bacterium
CTTCTATTACATGGGAGGATATTATCAGCACTCGAAACCGCCTTATTCATGCATACTTCGATGTCGATCTCGATGTTTTATGGCATAATTGTTCGGATGTATTTTGCCCCAGGCGAGCACAATCCCCCGCATTTCCACGTCTACTACAACGAGTATAAGGCATCGGTGGACATTCGCATGTGCGAAATCATTGACGGCAATCTACCCCGAAGGCAACAGAAGCTGGTCTTGGCATGGGCAGAACTTCACCATGAAGAGCTGATGGCAGATTGGAACCTCGTCATGAAGGGAGAAAACCCATTCAAGATTCAACCGCTTCAGTAAGGAGGAGAGAAACATGTACCCGTCTGTGTCAAAGGTAGTTCCCAATGAAGACTTTACCCTTGCTATTGTGTTCGATAATGGCGAAGATGGTATTCTTAACATGAAGCCGTATCTCAGTTTTGGGGTGTTTCAAAGGATAAGGGAGTATGAGCATTTCAAGCGTGTCCGGGTTGCTTTCGACACAATAGAATGGGACAGTGGAGTTGATCTCGATCCCGAATTCGTATACGGCAAATGTAAGATGAAGACACACGCATAACAATTGGATGCAGCCGATTTCGTAAGCCTGTCGGCTTCCGAAACGGCTGATCCATCCGTTCAGCCGCGCTTCGCGCGGCATAACAAGGTGCGTATCAAGGATCCGCCGCTCCGTCGGCGCTTCGCGCCGCCGAACCAGTGTATCGACCCGACAAAAATGCTGAATACCATTCGTTATTCCGAATTTTCGCAGGTCATCCGGCGATTTGTTATTTAAAAGAGTCAATACGCATTGACGAGAGGAACAAAGTTGATGCTCAAAAAGATTCGGATTTTGATAGCATAAGACATACTCAAGAGTTTCAAACTACAACGGGAGAATAAAAATGGATTCCAAGGGCGGCGCACACTAAGTCAGATACTCTCGACGGCTTTCTTCATATCCGGACGGTGAGTGTGGGCGTAAATCTGGGTGGTTGTCGGGGATGAGTGTCCAAGCAGGTCCTGCGTAACCCGGATATCCTTCGTGTTGTTGTAGACGACGGTTCCGAAAGTATGCCTTAAGTGATGGACGTGGAAAGCGGCGCTTAAGCCGGCCGCCCCGAGCAACTTCTTGAAACGCTTCAATATCGCGCGCGTAGTGAGTCCGCCGCCCTTTTGAGTAATGAACAGATACTCGGAAGGGCGGCCGTATTTTTCTTCCGTCTGGGCCCGCCATTCCAAGTATTCTTTTAAGATTTCGCGAAGGCTTTCCTTCAGGGGTATTTTTCTTTTTTTCTTACCTTTACCGTAAATCAATATCTCGTCGCCGCGGATGTTCTGTAATTTCAGCCGGGCCGCTTCCGCGATTCTTGCCCCGGTGTAAAGGAAAAACGAAAACATTGCGTAATCCCGCAGGCCTGATCTACGGGCAGCAGACAGTAATGCCTCCACCTCCTTTGGCTTCAAATGGGTCGGCTCGCCCGCATCGTCTTGTTTTACGTAGGTCAGCCTCTCGGCCGGGTTGGCGGTGATGGCGTCCGTGTCTTGTAAATACTTAAATATGCCCCGCACGGCCGAACACAGGCGGTTCTGAAAGGGTATACTGTAAAGTGCCTTCTCGCCTTTCGGGGCCATCTTCCTTTTCTTGGGATCCTTTTCCATCGCTATAACCGTGAGTCTTTTGCGTGATTTAAGCGCAGAGAAGTAACCGGCGATGTCGCGGTAGGTCACGGCCTCAATATTTTTATTTCCGAAAGTTTTGATGAAGAAACCGAGGTCGCGGCCGTAGCCAGTGACGGTCTTGTCGGATTTATTGCGGGATCCTTCGAGGTCCAACAGGTAGGCTTCTCTGGCTTGCAACAGGTCCATAAGATTCATTGTAGCATATTTAAAGTGGTTCCGTCAATATACCTTTAACGAACCGTCGCGGGTGGCAAGTTTCCCCAAAAATTTTTGTCACTTTTACCAAAAAATGAGAATTTTTAACCAGTTGATGAGAATTATTAACCAAATAATGAGAAAGTCAATTTAAATACTCTGTTTGCCTCAAAAATTTCGGAAAAAGCGTTATAAGCGTTTTTGAAAACACTTTTTCTCACTTTTTGGTTAACTTGGCGAAGAAAGAATAGGTTATTCAAGCGATGGAACAGAATATAGGTTAAAAGAATTATGCTATATATAGCATAAATAATCTGTTTAATTATGCTATAATCAGCATAAA
>JASEHK010000023.1 GCA_030018875.1 Endomicrobiia bacterium
GAAGGGTGCGCGATTTTTTGATTTTATGGTCAATATTCATAATCTCTCTACCTTTCTATCGGCCTTTATTATTTATACAAAATAATTGTTATGATGGAAAAAGCCGAGAGTGGTTAGTGGGAAAAGTTCTTTCTACTCCCCACTTCCTACTTCCGACTTCCCGCCCTATTACTTTCCGCACATATCGGAAAACTCGCAGTATGAGCAACGGACATCGTCTTCGTCGTCGGCGACGAACGGCACGGCGGGGTCGAGGATTTCGCTGATAAGATTTTTAAGAGACGGAATGAATATTTTTCCGAGAGCATCGGAGGGGTCGGACTTGCCGAATATCTCGTCTTCCTTTATGTCTTTGAGAGAATAATACGCGGCGCGGGGAGCCGGCCCGCCCTTGGCTTGAGAATAAAGCCACGAATACACGGGCAGTTGAAACGACCTGATGAGTTTTTTCATTTCCCGTCGGGACTTTAAGGCCGAGTCCCGCATTTTGCGGGACGGCACTGCGTATGAGCCGGTCTTATAGTCTATGAGCCACGTTTCGCCGCCGCGCGAATCTATGCGGTCTATGCGGCCTCCGATTTTTACCTTGCGTCCGTCGGAGATTAGTAAATCGGCCGATAATTTCACTTCCGCGCCGACGACTTTAAAATCCTGCGGGCGGGCGGATTCGAACCCAAGTATTTGATTGAGACGATGTCTGGCGACCTCTCTTACGAGATACGCCTCTCCCCGCGACGGCCCCAGAAACTCCGGGGATTTTTCGTCTATAATCCGGCTCAGGGTCCCGGCCGCCGCCGACGAGGAAAGCGCTTTTTTGTCCGGGTAGGCGTCGAAAAAATCTTTGAGAACCGCGTGCGCGAACTCGCCGATTCCCGCGGCCTCTATCTCGCCGGAAAATTCTTCGGCCTCGCGCAGGCGCAGCGCCGAGGCGAAATAAAAAGATACGGGGCAGGCCATATAACGATCAATGGCGCTGGGCGAAAAAATTATAGATGAAAGTATCTCGACGCATTTCGCGCTTTTGGGCACGGGCGGCTTGACGGACGGCTCGGCCGAGGAGCGAACGCCGACGGCCTCGACTATGTCGCTCTCCGGCAGTGAGCGTCCGGCGGAAATCTCTCTCTCCCAGATTATCTCCTCGACATACCGGCTTCTGGATTCGCGGCCGCCTTCGCGGTATATCAGATGGGCCTCGTTGGCTGAGTTGACGAGCGTCATAAAATTTTTGCGGATGGTTTTTTCGCGGTCTCGGTACGTCGGAAGACCGAGCGCCTGTTTGAGCCCGGATGGCAGCAGAGAATCAAATCTTGACACGCCCGGCAAAACTCCCTCGTTTACGTCGAGAACGATTATTTTTCCGAACTTTAGATTGCGGGCTTCAAGTATCCCCAAAACCTGAAGTCCCTTGAGCGGAACTCCGGGAAAAGGCACGGCGACTTCGCCGACAAGAGAGCGGAATACGTCGTAAAGAGATGGGCGCGACATCCGCTCGGAGGCAGCCAACGCAGATCGCGCGATGTCGGAAAGTAAACGCTCATACGCCGAAAAAAACTCCGATGCGAAAGGGTAAGCCCGCGACACCGGCGCCGACGAGAAAAGCGCAAGCAGGCGCGAAAAGCCTTCGGCGACTTCATTAAGAGTGGAAGCCCGCTCGAACGGCTCCAACAAGGCGGCGTGCGCCCGCCTGAGCGAAGAAACGCGCGATGAAGTGTCCGAGGTTGCCTCTATGTCGGACAGGGTGGCGTGCGGCGTTTTTATGCGGCCATAGACGGCGTCGCTCGAGGCCGCGGGTGAATCTGCGTCTGAAAATATCGCGCGGGCGTAAGGATGCGACATTAGCCGGCGATATTCGGCGATGAGATATCCGCCATCGGCGGAGCGCGTTTCCTGAAGTCTTATTATCAGTGAGAAAAATGAATTGAGCGTCGTGCGCGAGAGCGGATACCCAAGGGATACGTTATACTCGACGTCGAACCTTCCAAGCGCGTGGGCGAGGAGCGGCACTAAAGAATCGGCGCGTGGAATTATTACGGCTGTGTCGCAAGGGTCGAATCCCGACGCTAATATCTCGGCGGCCTTTTTGACCTGCGAATGCGTGTCGAACGCGCGGTAGAACTTCACGCCGGAAGATTTCCACGAGCGGGGCGGCTCGTACGCAATTTCGACTACGCGCGCGACGCCCGACGAAAGACGCAACAAAAGTCGGGTTTCCAATTCCGTGAGATCCGAAAAGCCGCAGACGTAAAAGACATCCACTCCCGGAAAATGTTTCGATGTGTCCAAACCTTCCGACGCGATCGCCAGCGACAGCGAGCGGGTCATAAGCCCGCGACGGGACATTTCGGCGAAAAATTCATCCTTGACGGCCGGCAGTCGGTTTATCACGGCGGCGAGGTTTTCCGGCATATCAGGCGCGGCGAGTGACTTTATTCTCGAGTAATCGAGCGAGGCCATCTCCATTTCGTCAACGGTCTCAAGAAGCCGGCGGCCCCACGCCGCGAACTCTCCGAAATCCCGCGGGAAAATCGTGACGCCCGCCGAACGCACCGCGCCGAAAAGAACGTGGAGTCTGTCGAGATACGAGGCATCGGCAATGCCCGGCGACACCAACGAGGCGACGCGAGCGGCAAGGTCGTTTATCGAAAGAAGAACGGGCGGGACGAACGGGCCTTTGAGGCCGGCGGCGAGACGTCCTGAGAGATAATATAGCGGCCGGCGGTTCGGAAATATCACCGCGACGCCCGATAAATCGCGCGGCGGAGGGCGGACAGGATATCCACCGTGACGAACCTCGGCGTTTTCGGCGATGAGCGTATCGGCGAGACGCCCTATAAGGTCGGCGCCTTGCGGAACGATTATTTTCTCTGATAATATTTTCTTCATAACACGGAAGTGTCGAGCGCGGCGAGAATGCCCGACGGGACATGAATGGCGCGGAGATATTCCGACAAAGAAGCGACGGGTCGCGGGTATTTAAGTATGACCTTGTAAATGAATCTGCCTTTGAGCCGCGAGCGCGGGCCGGGCGACGGGCCGAGCGCTTCCGAGTCGGCGGCGGACGGCTCGGACTCGATGATTTTTTGTAAGTCCGCGGCGATTTTTGCGGCGGCGGAAAAGAGTTTTTTTTCGTCTTTGCCGGACAATGTTATGGCCGCGAGGCCTCCGTAAGGAGGATACCCGAGTTCTTTTCTGGCCTCAAGTTCATCCGAGTAAAAATCCCGGAAACCGCGCTCGAATATATCGCCGGCGCCTGATAACCTGGCGGCCGGAAACACCAAGAGTCGCGCGTTCGGCGCAAAGTCGGCGTATTGGGCGGCGCGCAAAAAAGACCTCTCGGCGGCGGAAAACTCCGGATGCGCCAAATCAAGCCCGGCGTCCGTGATGAGAACCGCGCCGATATCCTTGGATATAAGATACGGCGGAACCGGCGAGGTCGTAACGATGAAATCGGCGGCGGTGGATTCCGGCCCGGGGCCCGTCACCGACGACGAGAAAACCTGAACCTTGGCGGAAGGATACAATCTCTTGAGTTCCGAAGCGATGCCGCCGGCCCCTGATGAGAGGGCTTTTACTTCGGAGGAGCCACACTTCGGACAGCGCGCAACGGCGCCGAAACTTTTGGAGCAGTATGGGCACTTGAAATCAGGGGAGTCGTTTCCTTCGACGAAAGACAGCGCGACGTCGCAATCGGGACATTTTATTATTCCGGAGCATCCGCGGCAGTAATAGCCGGAAAACGACCCCTTCCTTCCGGCGTGGATTACGCACGAGCGTCCTACAGCGTAAGCGCCGTCCAGATACTCTTGGAGTCGCGCGGCGACAACTCCGGACCGCGAGAAATCGGCGGGCATCAGGGTCTCAAAAGGCGTCTTGGCGTATTCGGGCGGCTCGCCGTCGGAAAAACTCGCTTGCCCCGAAAGAATTTTTTCAAATATCAGAGATGAAAATACGAACCCGCCGAACACGGCCTCGACGTCGGGCGAGATGGCCGCAATCGCCAACGCGATATCGCGCGAAACGTAGTAAGGCCGTCGGCCGTCTTTGTGACCGTAGTCGTAATCGCGCTCGATTATTATCTTTGAAAGCTTAGACGGCAAAAGGAACGCGGCGCGGCGGGTGCCTATCACGAGATGCCCCCCGCCCGACGATATTTTTTGAAAAAAACCGGCGATTACCGACGGCAGCGCGTCGCTTTTCCACTCAAGCGGAGCAAACTCTTTGAAATAATCCGTTGCGTATCGCACGTCGCCGACAGCGGGCATTATCATAACGACGCTATCGCCTCGGACAAGTGTCTCGGAGATTATGCCGCGATAACGCTCGAAACGCGGACCGAACCTCATACAAACGGCCGTGATTTTCGGAGGGGCCGCGCCATCGGGCGACGTCCGGGGGGTAGAGCAAGAAGGCGGTGGAACGCATGTTCCTCCGACGGAGGCAAGCGGCGACGTGACTTTCAGATTCAAAGGATACAGAAGGTCGTAAAAAACTCCCGGCCAGATCATATAGCGCCCGGCCAGCACATAGGCTAAGCGGAAATGTTCGGCTCCGAGAACCGGTTTATCGTCGAGAATCGCTATGGCGCTTTTGAGCGACGTGGACTCAAAAGAGCTTTTTTCTTTCGTGGCGATTATGTATCCGCGTCGTCGGACGTGTCCGAAAGGAACTTCGACGCGGCGGCCGCGAAAAGGCAAAGCGACATCATTGTCGCCGGCAAGGCCGGAAATATCGTAATCGAAAGGTCCGTAGGGAGGCGCGGCAAAAGCGACTTCGGCTATCATAATTTTCAAACGGGAAACGGGAAACGTTTTTTACTTTCTCCCTTCTGCCTTCTCCCGATTTTTGACAGGATACGGCGACATCATTCCGAGATTTTCTTTATGTACGTTCCGGGATAGTAAAAACCGAGTATGTCCCTGTATGTGCGGCCGGCGTCGGCCATGCCTTTGGCTCCGGCCTGACACATCCCCACCCCATGCCCCCAACCGTAACCGCGGAACTCAAACGAGTCTTTTTTACGGACGATGGCCGTAATCTTCGTGCTTTTCATTTTCCACGAATCCACGGCCAGGCGGAACTTGCCCGCGCGGATGGCCAGAGCGCCGCCGGAATGAATCACTCTGATGAAGCGCGCGCGGCCGGACACGTTTCTGCCGGTTATCTCGAGCGCGCGGATATTTCCGACTTTGTAGCCGGCGGCGTTCAGTCGGGCGCGGATGAAAGATTCTTCTATCTGGGAACTCCAAGTATAGTGTTTGTACCAATCGCAATATGAGCATTTTCTGGCGACGAGATACGCTATGGGCGAAGAGGCGACGTCCCAAACGTTGGACGGCTCCTCGGTATGTCCTCCGCAAGACGCGTGGAAAACCGTGTTGGCCGGCGCGCCGTTATTGTCGAGGAGAATCTCGCCGGCCGTGTCGAAAACAGCTTTGTCCGTCGAGGGGCGCTCGCCGGACGCGCCGATATACACCTGACAGTGAACCGTTGCGCAAACGTCGAATCCGTCCTTGGCGTGACGGCCCGCGTTTCTCCACACGAATCCTCTGGCCGCGACCGCCTGAGCCTTCAGGGCTTCCTGCGGCCAGTCAGGACTCATCTCCGCGGCCAAGACTCCTCTGACATAATTGTCTATGCCCAGTTCATTGACGACCGTCATACGGGCGCCGCCGTCGGCGGAAACCACTATGCTGTCTCGGTAATTTTTGCCGTTTATCCTTACAGTGTCGTCGGATGCGGCGGGCGTAATGCGCAGAGGCGACGAGTATGATTTTCCGTCAATAATAATCCTGCCGCGCAAAGCCGTGACAAAGTAATCATTGCCCTTTCTGAAACGCGCCTCGACGGGAGCGCGCATTTCGAAGAGTTTGTAATCGTCGCCGGAGAGATTAAAACTCTCGACTCTTATAAGAAGTCCGGCGCGCACAATATCGCGCGCGGGCGCGGCCGTCGAAAAATCCGACGCTCCCGACGAGAAGACGAACAATCCGGCGATGAGCGCGGCGAATCTTATCGGCATAATTATTGAACTTCGCATAAATAACGGCACAATTATTTTCGTAAATATATTTTATAAGAGGCGCGGGAATGATATTGAGACACACATAAGAGCGGACTTATTTTCCCGACGCCAAACGTTCGGCAAGGCTCATGGCGCATCCGCAGTATTTCTGAGAATACAACCGGTTAAGGACGGCGAAGCGTTTCCCGTCGTAATATATGTCGCGCGAATCTATATAGACGAAGCCGACGCCGAACCTTCGGGCGGCATCCTCGGCGGCAGCCTTAGCCGACTCGTGTTCCTGATACGGACTCGCCAAAAGTGTCGTCGAAAAAGCCTCAAAGCCCGACTCGGCGGCGACGCGGGCAGTCTCATCCATCCTGATTTTATAACAGGTCCGGCATCTCTGCGGACGAGGGAGCATAGGAGAAGTCTGCGCGGCGGAAATTTTATGCGCGTCGCCGCGAAGTCCGAGCGTCTCGACGCCTTTTATCGCATTAAATTCTCTTAGGGCAGTCTCGCGTTTGAGCGACTCGCAGGATCGTTCGATGTTGGGATTAAACCAGAATCCGGATACTCTAAACCCCGACGGAATCCTTTCAAAAAACGACGCGGAGCAGACGGCGCAGCACTGATGTATCAGAAGTTTTCGGGTCATTGTTTACGCGCGGTACGGTTTTTATCGCGGTTATTTTTAGAAAAGTCCGTTCCTGCGCTCTGGGATTTTGAGCCCCAGATGAGCGTAGGCTTTGTCGGTGGCAACGCGACCGCGCGGAGTTCTGGCGAGGTATCCTTCCTGTATGAGAAAAGGTTCGTAAACGTCGGCGACTGTGTCGGGATCCTCGGAGGCCGCTATCGCTACCGACTCAACGCCGACCGGACCGCCGGAGAATTTTTCGACGAGAGCGGATAAAATCTTTCTGTCGGTTTCATCGAGACCGGCGGCGTCCACGCCCATTTTGTCAAGAGCGATGCGCGTAGTTTCAAGACCGATGACCTTCTCGGACTTGACCTCGGCGAAGTCTCTTATTCTTTTGAGCAGGCGGTTTGCTATGCGCGGGGTTCCGCGCGAACGGGCAGCGACCTCGACGGCGGCGGCGTCGTCAATCTTGGCGCCCAGAATGCCGCCGCTGCGAAGAACTATCAATTTGAGATCGGCGGGAGTGTAATAGTCGAGATGCCCGACTATGCCGAAACGCTCTCTCAGGGGCGTGCTCAAAAGTCCGGCTCGCGTGGTCGCTCCGACGAGAGTAAACCGCGGAACGGCGAGGCGAAAAGTGCGCGCACTCGGTCCCTGTCCGAGTATGACGTCAAGTTTGAAATCCTCAAGCACCGGATAAAGAGATTCCTCGACGAGATGGGTTAGGCGGTGTATCTCGTCAATGAAAAGCACGTCGCCTTCGGCCATGTCGGAAAGTATCGCGGCCAGGTCCCCCACCCTGGCCAGAACCGGCCCCGAAGTCGCGCGAAGATTCACGCCGAGTTCACGTGATATTATGTGAGCGAGCGTGGTCTTGCCCAGGCCGGGCGGGGAATAGAAAAGACAATGATCCAGCGCCTCTTTTCTTTTTTGCGCCGCGGCGAGATATACCCTCAGGTTTTCTTTTAAAGAGTTCTGGCCGATGAACTCGTCTAATGTCGGCGGACGAAGAGCGTTTTCATAAAGCGGCTCGGGCGCGAATGCAGTGGCGGATACGCCTGAAGATAAGGGTGATGATGACGAGGGTGATGATGAAGATGATGACGAGGCGGCCGGCAGCGTCGCGGCGGCGGATTTTTTTTTGTCGTTTTTCATAATTTTATCCCGCTAAAAAAGCGCTTTGAGCGCGGTGCGCACGAGTTCCTGAACGCCGGGCGACGATTCGCGCTCGACGGATATCAAACTCGAAACGGCCTCGTCGAGCGCCTGCCTCGCGGCGCCTTCGCGGTATCCCAGAGCGATAAGCACTGCAAGCGCCTCGGCGCGCGCCGCGACATCGGGCCAGCCGGACGCGGCCGCGCGTGATTCGTGCTGCTCGGGCTCAAGCGCGAGGTCTTCAATTTTTTTTTTGAGAGCGACTGCGATTTTTTCGGCTGTCGGCTTCTTGAACCCGAAAACTCCCGTCAGAATCGCCACATCTTTCCCTATAACGGCCTTCTTAAACCCCGACGGAGATTTCTTTATTTTGTCGAGATGTTCAAGCGCCTTCCTGGCGCCGGTGCCCGGCACTTCCCTCAAAAGTTCGAATATCTCTTTTTCCGTCGGAGAAGAAAAGCCGTAAAGCGTTGTGCCGCCGCCGTACATAGCCGTGGACTCGCTGATGAAAAGCATGGCATCCGCTCCGACGGACGGCAACGACGCCGATGTCGAAGGCGCCGTCATAATCTCCCATCCGATGCCGGCGGCCTCAAGCACCACCGACGAAGAAGTCTTTGCGGCGATCCTGCCTTTAAGAGATGCTATCATCGGTATCTTCCTCGGATAAAATAATGGCAAAGCGCGATGGCCGCCGCGTCCGCGGCATCGTCCGGCGAAGGCGGCTTATCAAGGTTCAAAATAGTTTTTATCATAACTTGCATCTGGCGCTTGGAGGCCGAGCCATATCCGGTGATGGTCTTTTTTACGCTGACCGGATTATACTCCGAAACCTCTACGCCGCGCCCGGCCGCGACGGCGACGATGGCCCCGCGGGCCTCGGCGACGCGCAACACCGACGGAGACCTCTTCAGAAAAAAAAGTTCTTCTATCGCCATCGCCGACGGCTGCCAGAGTGTTATCTTTTTTTCTATCTCGGACGAAATGGCCGAAAGTCTCTCGCCAAGCGAAGAAGCGGCGGACGTTTCTATGACTCCTATGTCGAGACATTCCGGACGGGGGCGAGAGCGCGCCGAATCATGCGCTATTTTGATCACGCACCAACCCGTCCGGGCGATACCCGGATCTATGCCGAGTATTATCACCTTCGCTGCGCCGTCATTATCGCGCTTCCTCCGCGGCTCCCATTTCCTCTTTGGAAATATCGAAGTTCGCGTAGACGTTTTTGGTGTCTTCAGAATCTTCGAGCTCTTCCATAAGTTCGAGCATTTTTCTGGCGTCGTCGCCGTGGAGTTTTATGAACGTGGACGGTTGAAGGGATACCTCGGCCGTCTCGACGGGAATTTTTTTGGCCTCGACGGCCGCCTTGACTTTTGCGAAGTTTTCAGGATTGGTGATTATCTCGAAGACATCGTCGTCCTCGACGCGCATGTCGTCGGCGCCGGCGTCGAGCGCGACGCTCATGAGTTCGTCTTCGCCGACCTTGCTTTTGTCAATGGCGATATATCCCTTCTGTGAGAACATCCACGCCACGCACCCGTTTTCCCCCATGTTCCCGCCGTGCCTGGAGAATATCCGCCTGAACTCCGAGGCTGTGCGGCTGCGGTTGTCCGTCGCAACCTCGACGAGCACGGCGACGCCGCCCGGGCCATAACCTTCGTAGGAGATTTCCTCGTAGGTAACACCCGGCAACTCGCCTGTGCCGCGCTGGACGGCTTTCTTTATGTTGTCCTGCGGCATGTTCGCGTCGCGGGCGGCATCTATGGCCGTCCTCAAACGCGCGTTATTCTCGGGATTTCCCCCTCCCATGCGGGCCGCGATGGTTATTTCCTTGGTAACTCTGGTAAAAACCTTTCCGCGTTTTGCGTCAATAATCGCCTTCTTATGTTTTATCCCCGCCCACTTGGAATGCCCTGACATTTTTATTTTCTCCTCGACAAATTTTATTTTTTCAAATTCCCGCGCGACCCGGCAAATGCCGGATTACCTGCCCGCCTGCCCATGTCCGGAAACGGCGAGCTTTTGGGCGGCCAGAGAATTGGACGGCTCCCGTCTTAAAATCTCTCTGAACTGAGCGGACGCGGCGGAAACGCGCCCGAGTTTTTCATAAGCGAATGCGAGATTGGTTCTTAATGACACATTATCCGGACGGGCCGCCACGAGACCTTCGTAAAGCCCGGCGGCCTCGAAAAAATCTCCCTTCATAAAATAAACATTGGCGAGATAGAACTTGCCCCTGAAACTTCCGGGATGACGACTCGTCAATTCAAGCGCGAGTTTCAGCGCCTCGTCTTGTCTTCCCGACGCGGTCAACGACTCTATGCGCTTGAGACCGGCCTCAAAATCGTCGGGCGGAATTTTTATCCCCGACGCGCGCGAAATGTTTTCGAGGTTCCTGCGGGCCACGGCGAAATCCGGGTCAATGTTGAGCGCTTCAATGTAATATGACGCGGCCTTACGGGGCTCTCCCATCCTGGTGTAAAGATATCCGAGGTTGTTGAGTATGTCCGTCGAGCCCGCGAAAAACATGCTCGCTCGCTCGAAAAGACGGGCGGCGGCGCGGATGTTGTCGCCTCGGAGGTCGGCGAAATAAATGCTTCCCAGAGCGGCGTAGGCGTCCTGAGACAGCGGATTTATCGCAAGCGCCCTCGAATAATTGGCAATGGCTTCGTCGCGTCTGCCCATTTGATTATAAACCGTGGCCATATTGAAGAATATCTCGTCGTACCCGGCGTTGGCGCGGAGAGCTTCTCTGTATGCTTTCAGAGCATCCTCGCGTCGGCCCAGACGCGCGTAAGTATTGGCGAGTTCGTAATTGTTGTTGACCTCGAAACGCTGCCAGCGGTGAGCGCGCTCGAGATACGGAAGCGCCCCGGCCACGTCGCCGCGCTTCGAAAGTTTGAACCCTGCGAAGTAATTTATCTCCCCCATAAAACTCATATAGTATCTTGCTATGATGAGCGCGCCGGCCGCCATACCGACGACGACGGCGGCCCGACGGAAACGCCCGTTGATATCTAACTCGATGGTACGGAATCCCGACTCGGCGGACAGAGAACCCACGACCCACCAGTAAAGGAACGCCGGAACCGCGAAATGCAAAGAGACGTTCATAAGATTATCAACCAGCATTCCCACGACACCGCCGAGCATGGCCGCATTCATCAGACGGCGGGAGCCGTCGGCGGAAGCGCGCGCGGCGGATATGCCCGATATTATTATCACGGCGAGCATCCATATGTAAATGCCGAACCCGACGATGCCCGTCTGGGATATTATCTCGAGTATTTCATTATGGGAGTTGTTGGCGTGTGTCCTTAAATCTTTGTATGCCTTGACGAAAAGATATTTTCCCTGATAGTACGGATAAAAAAGTTCGAAAAGCCCCCACCCTCTGCCGATTACGGGATTTTCAGACGTCATCTGCCACGCGCACGACCATATCAGAAACCTCTGATGAAGCGGCCCGTAAACTCCGCGGCCGGCCCCTTTGATCTCGGCGAAGCGCTCATAGACGGCCGGCACATATTTGTCGGCGCTCTTGGGATGCGGCCAGAGCATCACTGCAAGTATGACGGCGCCGCCCAAAACCGCCAGCCGTTTGCGCGTCGAGCGGGCCGCCAAAGCGGACATTCCCCGTCCCAGCAGAAAAAACACGACCAGCCCCGCCGCCGCGCCGGCCCAGGACGAGCGAGTAAGCGTTACCGTCAGAGAAATGGCGTAAGCGAACACGCAGACGAAATACGCCCAAACGGTGGGGGTATCGTCGGCGGCAAGATAGCGCGCCAAAGCCATCGGCAGAAGAACGACCAGAAACGAGGACAAAAAGTTCGGATTGCCGAATGTCGAAACGGAACGCCCGCCGAAAGGATTAAGAGCCGTCGCCCATATCGCCTCGAACCCCAGGAACTGCATTATTCCGTATACCGCGGCGACGAACCCCACGGAAAAAAGTATCACGCGCATCCGTCGGGCGGCATCTTCCTTGACATTAATCGGGCCAGGGTCAAAAAAATTAAGCGGGATGTAGTAAACGAGAACCACATTGGTAAGGGTGAATAGCCATCTTTTGAGACCTTCCGAGTAAGACGAATACCTCAGAAAATCGTCGCCCCAATTTGCTCCGAGATTAAAAAGCCACGTAAAAGTCGCGAAGGCGAAAAAGACCAATATCGGCAGGGCCGAGACGCCGGTTTTAATGACTATCTTGCCCGCTTTAAGCGAACGCCACAAAAAAAGCATCCACAGCGCGACCGTCGCGGCATTCAGGAAAACTATCTGAAAATGATAAGGATTGCGCGTCAGGTCAGTGAAAAAGACCAGCGGAGAAACTATCAGCATCAGATATATAAGAAATCTTTCAGTTCGTGTCATGGCATTTATGTATTTGCTAAGCTTGCTTGGCTGTATTTGGAGTCATCATGGCCCGACCCATATATAGCCGACCAAGGTCGGCAACTACATTTTATTTTAATAAGGAATTCGATAAGTATCAAGGCATCGCAAGACGATGCGGCTACTTATTGCGTTTGTATTAAATAATGAAATACCGTCCGCGCTATCTTGTCGCGGGCGGAAGCGCCGAGACCGAAGGGTCATTGGGCGCCACGGCTTTTATGCGGCGCAAAATATCGAACGCCGCCGACGAGCGGCCTTGCTGATTATATAACGCCGCGAGGTTCTTAAGTATCTGCACATTTTCCGGCGACATCTCGGAGGCCTTCAAATAATATTCTTCGGCTTTCGGAAAGTTGCGCTCGAGATATTTGAGATTTCCCATATTCATATAGGTCTCGCTGTGCTCGGCCGCGCGGCGCAAGCCCCAGTCCTCGGGGGCAAAAGAATGATACGCGCCTTTGTGCGCTTCGCACCAATCGGGAACACTCGCGGCCAGCCTGCCCATTTTTGCGGACACCCATTCTTTCTCGTCGGCGCCGGGGCGAAATATATCTTTGTAAGTGTATATGTGACGCCAATACGTCTCCTCGGCTTTATCGTATTCGCCTTTCTGAATATAAATCCACGCCATCCGATAATAATTCTGCGCGAATATCGGGTCTATGGCATGGTATCTCTCGAATTTATATATCGCACGGTCCCACTCTTTGCGAGCGCGCGCCATATCGCCCGTCTGTCTGTAATAATCGCCGAGTTTAAGATGCACGAGACCGGCCTGATGGTACGACTGCACATAATTCGGGGCCAGAGTCCAGACGTCTTCGTACTTTGAAATGGAGCGTTCGGGGTCAACCCTGCCTTTTACATTATTTAAGATTCCGCTCCACGGCTCGTCGTTTTTTTTGTCGCCCCATTCCGGATGAAAGTCGCGGTTAAGATTGAACCGGTCGTTATAAACGTTGCCCATGAAGTAATGCGTCATTATAAAGCCGAAGTTATTGTGCGTAACCTTGTTGTAAAAAGTCAGCGCGTCCGGCCATCTGCCCTGTTTGGAGAAAGATATGGCTATGTTGTGATATATGTCGGCCATAAAGAATCCGGAAAATATATTTATCGCCCAAACGGCCGAGATGACTATTGCCAACTGCATTCCTCGTCGGAGAACACGCGGAATAGGATTATTTTGAGGCCATAGCAAACCAGGCGATTGTTCGGGCAGCGGGTTGTGTATTATCAACGCTCCGAGCGCGCCGATAATAAACCAAAGAATGACTCCCGAGGACACGAACCGCAAGCTCACGCAGACGGCATTGTGCGCCAGCATACCGGCGAGACCGGCGAGAAGTCCCCACATGTAGTACGCCCTCGAATCGGGGTTCTTCGACGGCGCGTCGCGGCCGGAGAATACATTCATGGCCTTGAAACCGCCTATTATGAAGACGCCCAGAAGCCAGATAAACACGCCGAATCCGACGATGCCCTCATCGTATAAAATCTCAAGATACTCGTTTTCGGGATGGTCGCTTTCTGTGTTATGTTTGCCTTCG
>JASEHK010000240.1 GCA_030018875.1 Endomicrobiia bacterium
GTTGTTTTTACGTTTGTCCGTGGAATCAGGGAAACATCAAGTAGTCGCACACCCCGCAAGGCTGGACGAAGAAGAGAATTGTAAGTGTAAAGAGTAAAGTGCTGATTTTAAAAAGCGATATAAATGGCAGAGTTGTCTTTCAAAGTATAATTCTTCCAAAATAGAAGCTTTAAAAATAAAAGCAAGATTACCCTGTAATTCGCACAAAATATATTCGAATCTCGTCCGGCCGGTGGTGTGTTGTTTTTTGTCGTTAAGCCGTCGATTATAAATCGGCGGCTTTTTGTTGGTAGAGGAAGAGGATAAACGGGAAAGATTGTGAAAAAAAATAAAACAAACGATAAAGTGCGCAACATTGCCATCATCGCGCACGTAGACCACGGAAAAACAACGCTTGTGGATCATATGCTGCGGCAGAGCGGGATATTCAGGGAAAATCAGGATGTTTCCGAACGTATGATGGACAATATGGATCTTGAGCGGGAACGGGGCGTGACAATCGCCGCCAAAAACTGCGCCGCGCGGTGGAGGGATGTGAGAATAAATATTATCGACACTCCCGGCCATGCCGATTTCGGCGGCGAAGTGGAGCGGGCGCTTAAAATGGTCGACGGGGCGCTGCTTCTCGTGGACGCGGCCGAAGGCCCGTTGCCTCAGACAAGATTTGTTTTGCAAAAAGCGTTGGAAGCGGGGCTCAAAATAATTGTGCTCATCAACAAAATTGACAGAAAAGACGCGCGTCCGAAAGAAGTTCTTGACGATGTTTACGAATTGTTTATGGATCTTGACGCAAAAGACCGCCAAATAGATTTTTCCGTAATTTATTCCGTCGGCAGAGAGGGCGTGGCGCAAAAATCGCTTAATGAAAAAGGAAAGGATTTAAGTTTTCTGTTTGACACTATAGTTGATGAAATACCCGCGCCTTCATACAATCCCGATGATCCTTTTCAGATGCTTGTGTGCGATCTTGATTATTCGAATTATGTCGGGCGTCTTGCCGTCGGCAGGGTCTTTAGCGGTTATGTAGGCAGGAATGATAACCTCGTCTGTATAAAAGAAAACGGCGACCTTTCCGGGTTGAAAACGACAAAACTCCAAGTTTACGACGGGATTAGTATAAAAGAAGTGGAGTTTGCCACGGCGGGGGACATCGTAATTCTGGCCGGCACAGAAGACGTGTCAATCGGCGATACGATTTGCAATAAAGAAAATCCTAAGGCGATCAAGCGAATAAAAGTGGACGAGCCCACAATTTACATGATGTTCACCATAAACTCGTCGCCGCTCGCCGGCACGGAGGGAAGCGTTGTCCAGTCGAGAAAAATCCTGGAACGACTTAAAAAAGAGACATTGCAGAATGTCGCCATTCAAGTCGAGGAACTCCCCGCCTCGGAGAAATACGTAGTCAAAGGCAGAGGCGAGTTTCAGATGGAAATACTCATCGAAATGATGCGTCGCGAAGGGTTCGAACTCAGTGTCGGCAGGCCACAGGTGATATTCAAAAAGAAAGAGGGGAAAATTTTAGAACCGATAGAACATCTTTTTATTGACTGCGCTCAATCCCATATCGGCATAATTACCGAAAAAATTTCGAGCAGAAAAGGAAAGATGGTCAATATGGTGAATCACGGCACGCTCAGAGTGCGGTTGGAATTCACTGTTCCAACGCGCGCATTAATCGGATACAGAAGCGAGTTTCTGACGGACACAAGGGGAACCGGAATAATGAACTCATGCATCCACGATTACGAGGAATACAGGGGGGATTTTTCGTTAAGAACAACCGGTTCATTGGTTTCCGACAGAGGCGGGAAAGCCGTCCCGTACGCTCTTTTTCACCTTGAACCGCGGGGCACACTTTTTATATCTCCGAATGACCCTGTGTACGAAGGTATGATAATCGGCGATAATAATCGTGATAATGATTTGAATGTGAACCCGTGCAGAGAAAAGAAACTTTCAAATATGCGCGCGGCGGGGAAAGACGACAATATTCTTCTGACACCCGTCCAGCCGATGACACTTGAAAGAGCGATAACATTTATAAAAGACGACGAACTTATAGAAATAACACCCAAATCCATCCGTCTCAGAAAGACCATACTTTCCGCCGCCGCCAGAGATAAACAGTCTTACGGCAGAAACAACTCGATAGATTAAAGCGGCAATTCAATAAAATGACACTGTTGAAAAAGTCCAATAGTGTCA
>JASEHK010000241.1 GCA_030018875.1 Endomicrobiia bacterium
GTTTTTTCAATGTTTTGCGCCGGCGCGATTATTCTTAGACTTACCGGCATTGCGGTCATCCGCCGCCATCCGTCCGACGATAACGGCAGCGACTTTTTGTCCGACGGCTCTGCCGAGAACGGTATATTTTCCATGGCGGCCGGCTACGGCGCATTTGCGTCACTGTTTTTTTTAGCCGGCGTCGCTGGGCTTTACCGGACATGGTTCGCGGCGGTGGTAACTTTGGCGAGCGTGGTTGCGGCGATAGTCGTGTTTGGCGCGCCGTCTCTTTTGGGACGGTTTGTAAACATATTTTTCGCTGCCAAAAGACGCTTGCCGAGCATATCGCCGGCTTTTTTGTGGGCTGCGGCCGCGTTTTTTTTTATTTTGTGCGCGTTTGCGCTCTCCTTGCTCCCGCCGCACCACTACGACTCGCTCGTATATCATCTTGCCCTGCCTGCCGAATACATAAAAAATAATTCCATAGCGCCTGCGCCCTACAATCTTTACTCGCATTTTCCACAGAACGCCGAGATGATTTTCTTGGCGGCGCTGCTCCTGGCCGACGGCGTCGCCGCCCAGCTGATTACTTTTTTTCTGGGTGTCGCGCTCGTGCGGTCGGTTTATCTTTTCACGAAAAAATATGCTCGCGGCGCGGAAAAAAACTTCTTGCCGCCCACGCCGGATTCATCCGGGACAAAAGATTTGCCTGAAACTTCGGCTTCCGCGGCCGCCGTCATTCTGGCGTCCGCGCCGTTTTTTCTTCTTCTGGCATCATCGTCCTATGTGGAAATCCACCAGGCATTTATTGCCTTCGCGGCATTTTGGGCGTTCGTGAAGTTTCTTGAAACCAACGACGGGAAATATCTGCTTTTTTCCGGCGCTTTATCGGGCGTCGCGGTGGGCGTCAAGTACACCGGTTTCGCGGCCGTGGCGGCCGTCAACGTTATTCTGGTCTTAAGGTTTTTGCGAGGAACTTTCGCGGGCGCTTCCAAATCGTATAAGGCCGCGCTCGGCGAAATCGCGGCTTTTACGCTCGCGGCGATAATTGCCGCGTCGCCGTGGCTCATAAAAAATATTATTTACACCGGCAATCCCGTCTTTCCGTTTTTCTACAAAGTTTTCGGATATGCCGCGACGGGATGGACATCCGCCGCCGCCGACGGATACTTCGCCGCTCTTACCGAATACGCCCATAAGAGTTCCGTATTTTTTGAGTTGGCGATGCTTCCGTACAATCTCGTGTTCAATCCGGTGAGATACGGCGGCGGGATAGACGTTCTGGGCGATTTCGGCTGGCCGGCGTTGATAGTCGCGGCTCTTGCGGCCTGTATTTTTTTGAGAAGAAAACTCAAGTTCGCCTCGACGGCCGCGCTGTATTCGGCGGCGGTATTCGCCGTGTGGTTTCTGACGAAGCCGGTGCTGAGGTTCCTCATCCCCTTGAGCGGAGTCCTGGCGGTTCTCGGCGGCGTGGCGGCCGGTTTTTTTCTGACCCGCAAATCTTTCGTCGTTAGGGCGATGGCGGGACTATCTCTCGCCGCCGCGCTCGCGGCGAATGCGAATTACTTTTTTTTCATCGCCGGATTCTTCAAGCCGCGAGATTTTCTCTTGGGCAGGCAGAATCGCGTCGGCTATCTCGCCTCGACGCAAAAAAATTCGCCGCACAGGGCGTTCGAGTATCTTAATAATGCTTTACCGTCGGGCTCACGGGTATTATTCGTGGGAGAACAGCGGGCATATTACTGCCTCGTCCCTCTCGTGGCTCCCGGCGTGTTCGCGCCGAACCCTCTGGTCGCCTGGGCCGACGTCGCGGCTTCTCCGACGGAACTCCTCGAAACTCTCAAGTTAAAAAACTTCACTCATATTTTCTATAATGTCCTCGAAGGCGAGCGTCTCAAACCCTACGGAATATTCGGATTCTCCGAAGTCGGCGCGCGCAATTGGGAAGGTCTTCTCAAAATACTCCTCCTCCGCGCCGTTTATTACGACGGCACTTGCGTTATTTATGATATACAGTAGAGTTCCAAGATTTATCGCGCCATACGAGATTCAGTAAACTTATTCTATGACGGTAAAATGGTTTTTTAACATAAAAAGGACAATAAATATCGCCGACCCGCGCGTCTTGGCGGCGATGGTCTTCGCCGTGGCGTTCGTCCCGATGCTGCTTACGCACGCCCACACGACGGCCGCCGGCGATATAGCAGCGCCTCTTA
>JASEHK010000242.1 GCA_030018875.1 Endomicrobiia bacterium
TTTCGCGGGGGTATCGGGTCTCCGCGCCGAGCCAAAGTTCGCCCCTTACTACAATTTTCAACTCACCGAGGGGATTTCTCTGCCGTCGCGCGGCGATATGATTTTCGACCTGAATCTCGTCAACGACATAGGCGTGCTCGCCCGCGTGAACCCCGAGCATTCCGTCCTCGGATTTTATCAAATCAAATATACCGGCCCGGGCATAAAACGCCAGGAAGGCGAGCAGTTCACCGACAGAACGATGGACCATATGTTCGTTTTCAGACACACTTGGGCGTCGCCGTGGGACGTTAAAATAAAGACCCAGCTTGATTACTGGAAAGAGTTTCGTAGGAGCGGCGCGAACGAACTTTGGGGCACGGGGCTCTATGACATGAACCGTATAGGCGGTCTGGCCGGCGCGGAGAAGACATTCGGCGAAGTTAAAGTCGGCGCTTCCCTGCAGTACCACTCAATGATATTCCCTAATTACACCGACCTCGTCGCCGAGGTAAGGTCCACGGGCGGTGACGTAACCTCGTCGGAAGGTAAGCAGGATCACGCGCTGGTTCAGATAGGCGCAAACGCCGAGTGGAAGCAAATCCGCGCCGTATTGGATTTGACCCTTCAAAATTATTTCAAGCAGAAAATCGTAACCAAGGACGATCAGTCCGACGGAACGTTCTACTCGAACTCTCCGCAGCAGGACAGCATTTATTCTTTCCGCGTCGCCCGCGATTTCGAGTACGGGATATTGAGCGTGTCGCCGGAACTCAAATGGTCGGCTCGCGGCTCGAACCAGAATTATCTTCATTTCGACAACCTCACCTCGACGATGCCGGCCCAGAACGGTTATTTTTCGAACTACTACTCCAATTCCCAGTTGGGCATATCGCTGCCGTTTTCGGTAAGGATGAGCAAAAAGTGGGACGCCTTCCTCGGATGGGAGTATGAGACCAAATCCTACGCCGATCGCCCCGCGCGCGACGAAGCAGGGAACTTTCTTGCGGACAAGCAGTCCAATGTTTCGCAATACATCTCTCTGGGTTTCAACAACCGCCCCAACGACGTCACCACGCTTACGTATTACTATGTCACCCAGAATTCCTCTTCCAATATGAAGTACGAAAAGTACTTTCCGTATAATTTCACCGCGTCTTCCTTCGGCATAAGATTTTCCTACCAGTATTGACATGCCCGACAATACCGTATTTGCGCTTGACAATGCAGGGGGTTTTTTGTACAATTCGGACGTGATTTCATATATTTTACGCAGGGGGTGATGAACAGTAATAGTCGGATTTTTGTTGAGCGGTATTTTTAGGGCGGTTGCTCAAAAATTATATAGGAGGACGCAATAATGCTTAAGAAAATGTTGGTTGTATGTGCTGTAGTGTCGTTGGCGGGCTCGGCTTTCGCCGCCGATATGGTCGCTAAAGTGAATCTGGACGTTTCGGGTTCGGGTAAGTTCTCGAGTTCGTGGGGATCCATGGATATGACAGCCGGAATGGGCTTCGGCATCGGCGCCGAGGTGATTGACAAGGTGAGCGATTCCGTCGAGGTTGGCGGGGGACTCGAGTATCAAATGGGCAGAAAGATAGAGAAGGTTGACGGTGTTGCAGTGACGGGTCCTGAGGTGCTTTTTAATTTTGTGCCCATCTACGGCCTCGTAAAGGTCAACTTCCCCGCGGGAGAAGGAGCCACGGGCTTCGGCAAGTTGCAACTGGGTTACAGCATAATCCATTCGGGAAACGATGCCTACAAGGGCACGTCAACTCTCGGCGGAGGGCTTCACTACGGCGTAGGCGGCGGTGTTGTCGTCTCCGACGTGGTATTAGAGTTGATGTACTCTACGTATAAAGGCACTTTGACAGAAGGCGCAAACAAAGCGGACATAGATTACACGAAGATAGCGCTGTCGGGCGGTTATAAGTTCAAGATTTAACCGCTTCAAAAGTTTTAAGATTTAAAAGAGAGCCGCGCATAAAAACGCGGCTTTCTTTTTTTTACCCGCCCGCTCTTACTCCCCTGTCATTGCGAGCCCCGCCGCTTTTTGGCGGGGCAGGATTTATAGAGGGGAGATGGGAGAAGTCAGAGGTTAGACGCCAAAATAGCATTTGACTTTTCTTACTTCTTGCCTCTTACTTCTTACTTCTTGCTTCTATCATAGG
>JASEHK010000243.1 GCA_030018875.1 Endomicrobiia bacterium
GTGGGAAGTGGGAAGTGGGAAGTGGGAAGTGGGAAGTGGGAAGTGGGAAGTGGGATTTTTTAGGATTCGTTGCGGAACATGGCCATATCGAACTTGATGCCTTTGGCTTTTACTTCTTCAAGAAAAGTCGGAGTGGCTCCGGTGGCGCGGAATTCCCCCACAACCTTGCCGGTGTTGGGGTCTAAGCCGGACTGAACATACTTGAATATCGGACCCATTGTGATGGTGTCCCCCTCCATTCCGGTTACCTGCGATATATCCACAACCTTGCGGGAGCCGTCGCTCAGGCGGGAAAGTTGCACTATGACATTGACGGCCGACGAGATCTGCTCTCTTATCGCTCGAACCGGCAGGTCATAGCCGGCCATCAGCACCATTACTTCGAGGCGTTTGAGGGCATCGCGGGGGGTGTTGGCGTGGACCGTGGTCATCGAGCCGTCGTGTCCCGTGTTCATCGCCTGAAGCATATCGAGCGCCTCGCCGCCGCGGCACTCTCCGACGACAATTCTGTCGGGGCGCATTCTTAACGCATTTATCACAAGATGACGAATGGAGATGGCGCCCTTGCCTTCGAGGTCGGCGGGGCGGCCCTCGAGACGGCCGACGTGGGTTTGATTCAGACGAAGTTCGGCGGTGTCCTCGACGGTGAGTATGCGCTCGTCTTCGGGTATGTAGGAAGATGCAACGTTCAGAAGAGTGGTCTTACCTGAGCCGGTGCCGCCGGAAATGATGACGTTTTTGCGGGCCGACACGCAAAGATTTATGAACTCGGCCATTTTTTTGGTGAGCGCGCCGAACTTGATGAGGTCGTCCACGACAAGTCGTTTTTTGGAGAACTTCCTTATGGTTATCATCGGTCCGATGAGGGATATGGGAGGAATTACGATGTTGACGCGCGAGCCGTCAAGCAGGCGGGCGTCTACGAGCGGCGTCTCTTCATTGACGCAGCGACCGATGGGCTTGAGTATGGCGTCTATTACGGCGAACATCTCTTTATTGTCTACAAATTTTTTGTCGGTAAGCGTAAGTTTGCCGGCGCGCTCTATATAAACATGGTCGAGACCGTTGACCATAACTTCGGTGACAGTGTCATCGGCGAAGTATTCTTCCAGAGGCCCCATGTATTGTTGAGTCATATTTTTAGAAATCAATTCCTATTGAGATGCGGTGGGCGGGCGCGAGATCCGCCCCGAGAGTAGTGAAAGCGTAGTCAATTGAAATATCAAACGGGCGGGCGGCCATTATGTCGTTTTCTTTTATGAGGGTTTCCCCGTCCGATGAAGGCCGCCCCACGGGCATCCGGAAGCCGCCGCCCACGGAAAATGAGACATCGCTTAAGCCGCCGCCCGACGAGAGACCTTTTATCCGTTCCATTCCGAGACGGAGCGAGAAAGATCTTTTTGTTTCATCATAAAAAGAATATTCGGCTCCGATTTTGGGTTTTATGTCAAGATGAACGGGGTATTCAAGTTCGGCCGATATTGTGAGCGACTTTGACGGCGAGCGCGCAATTCCCAGACGGAAATCAAGCGGGAGTTTCTGGTTATTTATGTCAGCGCCGATGTTTGAGGCGACGGCGGCTATCATGGTTTTGCCGTCGGATGATATATTTCCCGCCGCGCCCAAATCAAGAGCGGCGGCGGAAACGCTTGCGCCGTCCGACGAGGAAGCGTAATCAAGCGATATGAACTTAAGAGATGCGCCGAGGGAAAATTTGCTTTGTAAATCGCTTCTTGCGCTACCGTGATTTTCTTCTTCCGCCGTCGGCGATTTCGCTCCGAACGCCCGCGCGCATGAGATGACAATAGCGGTATTTGAGACGGATAAATTGCCGTTGACAAGCGCGCCGGATACATCTCTTTGCTCAATGCCGCCCGCGCCGAGGCGCAAGACGCCTATGCCGAAAGCGGATCTTTCCCCGAAAGGAAAAGCGCCCGCAAACGAGCCGAAGTTTGTATTTTGAGTCCATGCGGAATAGCCCGCCGATATTTTTGTTTTTCCGTCGTAGCGCCGCGCGGCGAGGAGCGACGGGTTAAGAAACAGCGAGTCCGCCTCTCCGGCGAAAGATGAAGCCCCTCCCGCGCCCGATGAGCGCGCCGAAGGGTTTATGAGCAAAAACTCCGCCGTAGTCGGAGCG
>JASEHK010000244.1 GCA_030018875.1 Endomicrobiia bacterium
CTCACACAGGAGAATCTCCGGCGTTTCCATGTCTATTCCGACGAGCGCCGTCTTTATCTCTGAGGCGGACTCTGTCTCGTGCAAAATGCGCGTGTCGGCGTACGGATTGACGAGTTTCTCGGAGTCGAACTCTTTCTTTTCTTCGTCGGAAAGTTTTTCAAACTTTTCCTTCTCGCGAACGAGTTCTCCTCGAACGGCGCCGATGCCGCGGGGGTCGGCCTTCATGCCGGCCTCAACGGCCGCGCGGTATATATCCCTTAATTCAGGCATACGAATGTCCTCAATAATAACTGCGAAGTTTCCCTTTGGATTATCTTGCGGGACGCGGCGGGGGGCGCGCGCCCGGACGATATGCGACAACGCGCGAGCGGCGCTTGCGCATATTGGCCGCTTTGAAAGCCCTACGGCGGAGCTTTCTTTTTATCTCGTTGTTTTTCTCTTTTTTTACGACGCTGGGAGGCTTATAGTACTCTCTTCTTCTGATTTCCTGGAGCACTCCGTGCTTCTCGCACTCGCGCTTGAAACGGCGCAAAGCCTCTTCGATAGTTTCGCCCTGACGGACGACAACGCTAACCATTACTTATAACACCGCCTTTCGTTTGAAATTATTTTTTGCTCATCCGGGAGGCCACGTCAACTTGCGGCCGCCCAAAATATGAAAATGAAGATGATCCATAGTTTGTCCGGCGTCTGGCCCCGTATTGGCCACAAGCCTCCAGCCGTTTTTCAAGCCGGACGACGAGGCGATTTTCCCGGCAACCGCCACGAGGGCGGCAACCACATCGCCATCCTCGTCGGAAAGTTCGTTAAGACCGGCGACATGCTTTTTGGGGACTATAAGAATATGGACGGGCGCCTGAGGCGATATATCCCTGAAAGCAAAGACCTTGTCGTCCTCATAAACCTTATCGGAAGGGACGGCGCCTGAAACTATCCGGCAAAAAATACAACTCATCTTTGAAAAACCGCCGGCGCCACGCAAAACATTCGGCCGAGGCGCTGTTGAGAAAATCCACACAAGGGTTGATTATACACAAATATGGGCGCGAATTCAAGGGCTTTTTTGCGGCTCATCTTCCGGACGCGCGCACAGTGAAACTGAATCCGTTTGACATTACGGTCACATCTCCGTCGTAGTCGGCGCGATAAACGTAAGCGTCGGCGCCGCGGAAACGCGAGATGATTTCGGGATGAGGGTGGCCGAAACGATTGCTCCGTCCGCAGGATATCAGCGCGACCTCGGGACGGATGGCTTTTACGAAACCCGGCGACGATGACGTGCGCGAGCCGTGGTGCCCCACTTTAAGCAGGTTCGCTTCAAGTCCCCCCCTGTATCGAGACACCATATAGTTCTCCGATTCGACCTCGGCGTCGCCGGTAAACACCGCGGCGAAGTCCTTGTATTTGACGCGGATAACCACGGAATTATTGTTGGCTCCCTCGAAGGTCATATCGTCGGGCGGGGCAAGGACTTCGATCTTGACATCGGGGTCGAGTTCTATCTCGTCGCCGGAAGCCACTGCTGTGTAAGGGATGTTCTTGCGGCGGATAATCTCAAGACAGTCGGCGTATTCGCTGTCGCCTTTGGCATAGCCCGGGTCGTAAACCTTGCGGACAGTCATTTTTTCCAGCACCGAAGACATACCGCCGATATGGTCGGCGTGCGGGTGCGTCATTATCACGGCGTCGAGGGGCGCGCCGCGCGGCATATGCCGCTCCATAAATGGTATCACATATTCAAGGCCGGTGTCGGGCTGCCCGCCCAAAAATGAAGGCACGCCGCCGGCGTCTATGAGCATATTGCGTCCGTTGGGAGTTTGTATAAGAATGGAGTCGCCCTGACCGACGTCTATCATATGGATTTTTATATCGCTATCGCTCGATATGTAGTCGGAAGGAGCCACCAGAAGTCGGGGCGGCGGCAGAGGCGCCAAGGATGCGCAACCGGAAATAAGAACCGCCAGAAATAAAGCGATAAAGCGACGGGGTGACAAAGTGATAAAGTAACAAAGTGATAAAGTAACAAAGTGACAAGGTGACAAAGTAACAAAGTGACAAGGTGACAAGGTGACAAAGTAACAAAACGACAAAAACAACTTTTTCACTCTTTCACTCTT
>JASEHK010000245.1 GCA_030018875.1 Endomicrobiia bacterium
TGCGGATTATGTGTTCATAATAATTTGGTTGCCATAACCGTTTCAATCGACAACCTTGCGCAACCGTTTTTTGTAGTTGCCGACCTTGGTCGGCTATTTTTTGCCGTTGTCCGTCTTGTTTGACTGATTTATTCGCTAAAATAGTGGTTTTCGATTTGAATCTTCTTAATATTTCGGAAAGCGAATAATCCGACTCGTAAAGAACAATTATCACATGGATATGGTCAGGCATCAGAACGCAATAATCGATACTCACACCCTTTAAATCACCAAGCCGAGCAAGCTCGGCAACTACAATGCTTTTTATATGATGTCCGGTCAACAATGGTTTCCTGTAATCGGCACATATCGTGACGAAATAATATCCGTTCGTTTTGTAATTGTAACTCTGTAATCTAACGTCCTTTCTGAATTTCATAATTCAGCCCCTGTCATCCCAAAAATCTTGCGGACGGGCGTAGCGCTTTGCCTCCCCGTAGAGGTGTTGACGTCCGTGTCCGTCCGCATAAAAAGTAAGCCGGCGAATGACTGGCGTTTTTTCTCCCTCCCGACGCTCCGGTCGGGATAAACCCCGAGAATAGACGGCCGCGTCCGCGCTCGATAATTTCGGGGCGAGCAATGGCGAGTGACTCCCCGTAGAGCGACTTCCATGCCCGCCCCAGAAAAAGAAGCCGGCGAAACCGGTAGCGATGCGCTCCCCGTAGAGGCAAACTTCCGGTCCGCCGGCAAAATGAAAAGCGGAGCGGTAGGCGTTTCTCCCTCCCGCCTTTGGCGGGATAAACTCCGAGATAGACCTCCGCTCCGCAAAATCGTCTTTTGTAGCGGCCGTCCCGATGTTCATCGGGACTATGCGGCCTATTATTGCGGGATGGCAATCCCGCCGCTACACTGCAAAATAAAAGAGCCGGCGAATACTCGGTTTCCTTACTCCCCGTAGAGTTCGGACTTGCGTATCCGCCGGCAAAATCGGTATTTTGATTATAAAAAGCAAAAGCCGTCGAGGGAAAGCCCTCAACGGCTATATGGTTGTCAGACAAGTGGGGCGCCGACTCCATCGGCGCCGCCGATAATTCAGGGCATGCGAGTATCTCCGGAAAACAGCATCCGAAGACATTCGCGTCCATGACGGCGGACACGGAAGTCTACCTCTACGGGGAGTAATTTTGTTAACCTATGGAGTCCAGCACCATTTGTTAAAATGAAATAGCGATGATGCTAAAACAATCTACCGAGCGGCATCAAAGCCCGACAAATGGTGCTGGTTACCAAAGATCAACTACTTTACGCTAAAGACGAACTGCCGGCCAAACCATCTTTACTCAGCGCCGACGGTTACCGTGAAGCTCGGATTGTAACCACTGGAGGAGGTCGCCGAAGGCGTTCCGACTCCTATCCAGAGGAACAGGTTCGCTGTGCCGGTGTTTCTGGGATGCGCCGTCTCCGTAGCATACCGTTCAGTCCCCGTTGAAGGGCTGTGTATGCCGGTAGCGACCCATGCCTTAGGCGACGTCTTGTAAATCAGGTCGGCGGCATCAGCGGTATACTCGGCGGTATTTATGCTCGCCCCGATTTTCGTAAACACACTCGCCAAAAGCCAGGTATCTGCCGCGCCCGATCCCGTCGTGGTGTTCCATGCCCCCGCGCCGTCCGCGGGAAGCAAACCGGTGGAACCGCCCGTAACCTGAAGGTTGTAATTCTGAATAGAAGCGGCGGAAGCGGGCGAATTGTTCCATATCGCCAGAGGCGTCGGGATAACCGTGCTCCAGTTCGTCGGCAGGTTATTGGATGAAATCGTCGCGGTGTAGATCGCGTCTCTTTCGCCGGCGGCCGTTGCTGTCGTAACATTAACCGACATCTCTCTTGCGCAGGTAACATTGATGACGAATGTGTCTGTTTGTGCGGCAAAGATATCGGCCTTCGCGAATACGCCGATAACTGCCGCGCCAATAACTAACGATAAAAGCTTTTTCATATATCCTCCTTTTTCAATTTTTTGTGTCCTCTCAAATGTAATCATTTATTCCCTCACCTCCTGCCCTTTTTCGGCGGGCCGACCCACATCTTAAGAGTTAAAAGATGTGATATAAAAACTTTTTCATTTTTTTTCTATTTCTTTT
>JASEHK010000246.1 GCA_030018875.1 Endomicrobiia bacterium
TGGCCTCGTACCAGTTAAAAAGAAATTGTATCTTGAGCCCCAGAGGGTCGCTCTTTTTTAGATTAAATCCCCGCATCTTACCGACGAGATCGGCTATGTTTCCGCTTATGCGGCAGTTTATGAGTTTATAAAGCGCGGAATCCTTGCCAAGTCCGGCGGACTTGTAAATGTTGCGAATGACGGAATAAAATATTTTTAACATTTGGTTTTGACGAAACAGTGTTTCAGGCCGTCTCGGGCGCCGGAGAATATTATTTTTATCCTGTCGAATCTTCCGCGCGACAATCGCACGAGAGACCTTCCCAATACGTTGACTATGAGCGACGGCAACAAAAAAATCTTGTAATACTTATAGATGAACAATACCGAGTTTCTCGTGTAATAATAATCGGTCGCGGAACTTGCCGCTCCGGTTGTCGCCGAGCCCTTATGGCGAATCATACTTCGCGGCTCGTATGCGAGTTTCCATCCGTTCCTTCTTATTCTTTCACTCCACTCGGTGTCTTCCCAGTAGAGAAAATAATATTCGTTCATCGCGCCGATTTTTCTTATGACGTCGGTTCTTACGAGCATGCTCGCGCCGCCTATGTAATCGGGTTTGACGCCGTCGCTTAATCCCGACTCCGCGCTCTCTCCTCTGCCGATTTGTTTTATAACGCCCAGCCACGGAATAAATCGGCCTCCTCCGGCGAGTTGCACCGTCTCAGGGCGGTCGTAATAAAGCCATTTTGAGCCCACCACGCCCGCGCGCGGGTCTTTTTCGGCCATGCCGACCAGATGTAGTAGCGCGTCTTTGCCGGCAACGGTGTCGTTGTTCAGCAACCAGACATACTTGTATCTTTCCGAGGCGAGAGCGATATTGATTCCCGAGTTGTTGCCTCCGGCGAAACCCTTGTTTTCGCGGTTGCGCAGAAGGCGCAGGCGCACGTTGTCCGTCGGGATATTAAGCGTATTATCGCTCCCGCCGGGTTCGTTCAACGAGATGAAACCGATATGTTTTTCCCTCGCCCAGCGCTCGATTATATCCGCCGAGCCGTCTGATGAGGCGTTGTCCACGACTGCCACGGTAAAGTCTTTGTACGACCCGCCGAAGACGGATTCAAGACACTCCAGAGTGTCTCCGGGGTTGTTATAGTTAACTATAACGATAAGGACTTGGGGGACGCTCATCGCTCTATATTTCCTCGATAGTTCATCTGACTCCTTCTGTTTTTTCTATCACGAATATCCTTCTGTAAGGCAGAAAGTTTATTATTTTTGCGGCCGGATATATCGCCGCCGTGAGCGGTGCGCGCAAGAATGACGGCAGAACGCTTCCGAGAATGTGCAGGGCAAACCACATGAAAACATTGACGTTGGCGAGCGTTTTCACGGCCGCCCCGGGCGCCGCGGCGACGATTTGGCGGCGAAGGTCTTTGTAGTCGGGCAGGCCATGGGCGATGTGTTCGGCCAGCCACGGATTATCCTTTTTGTTGCGGGCCTTATAGAGAGCGTTAAGGACTTTCTCGAAGGCCGCCGACAATCTTCCGCACGGAACGGCGATAAATATTTTGCCGCCGGGCCGAGTGACTCTGACGAACTCTCCGATGGCTTTAGCCCTCGTGCCCGCGGGAAGGTGCTCCATCATATCCACGCTTATGACGAAATCGAAAGAGTCATCCGGGAAAGGTATGGCGTCGGCCGAAGCCGTGACTTTCGTTATGTATCCGGCGCCCCTGCCGTCGTCGGCGAAGTTGAGGTCTACGGCCGTTACGGGGACTCGCCAGTAGGCCGTTATCCCCGCTCCTCCCGCGCCGACTTCCAGGATTTTAGCGCCGGGGCGGCAGGTCTTTTTGGCGCGTTTCACTATCGGATGATAGCGCAGCGCGACGTCTATTTCCCATATCTTGGTCCACTTCAGGTATTTCTCGACGAGGTTCATAAAAAATACGGTGTCAGAGTTTACGGCGTTTCAGATAACTCGCGGCCAGTGCGCCGAAAACGTTTTTGTCTTTTTGGTCGAGGCATCGGGCGTACACGAATATGATGTAAATCGTAAGCCCGGCGACCGCGCGAAATCCGGTTGCCGATATTAACGAACTGGCATCTAAAATCGTAAAAGGCGCTGTGGC
>JASEHK010000247.1:0-1836 GCA_030018875.1 Endomicrobiia bacterium
GTATTTAACGGGTGTTTGAACAACATTTTTTTCGGATAGATTTCTGATGTGTTCGGTATATTCCTGAAAAGACAGTGGCCTGCCTTTTATCGCAGGAATAATACCGGACCCGGAAAAAGGAAGGATTTTTCCGACGAACTTTACCAACTTTTTCCATAAAGATTCTTTCAGGCGGGAGTTGATTTTAAGAGGCGCTAATTTATCGACGCGTAAAAGAAAATCTTGCTCCGCTTTGCTTAAATCTTCAAACTTCACGTCATTGCGGACGTTCCACAGTAGATTCTGCACAAACCCCTGTTTCTGCTCCCCCGGATGTTCCGCTGCGTAAGAGAGTATTTCCTTATATAAAGGTATCGCTTTTGGAGGGCCGGGCGCTAAATAATATATTTCATCTTTGTCCGGCGCCGCTTTATCCACATCTAAACAATAACTTTCAAGTGTAAGCGTGACTTGGGATTTCCCCGCCAGATAAAGTGTTCCGTCTTTCAATGTGTAAGTGTTTTCGCCTTGCGGCAGCTTCGTCACGTCACGCAAGGAATTAAAGTCAATGTCCGGCTCACTTTTTGGAAGCGGAGTCGTTACGCAAGACGAGGAGAGTAAAATCAAAAATCCGGCGAGAGCCGCCGCTATAACGGAAAATCTTGCGGAATTGCGGACTGCTTTCATTTTATTTTTCATCCAAACAAAGCGATGACCCTGTTGGAATAATTGGAACAAAAACCGACAGCCCCGCTGTCAGTCCGGCATCCACTCTTCAAACGGAATTTTCTTTACTCTGAGTTCTTTGCGCAATATGCGTTATAAGGACTCCTGCGGCAACTCGAGATTATCCCATTTTCCCGATAGAAAAGTCAAAATATTTTTCGTGCGGGGCGGCATTATTCGGCGAATTTTACGTCATACTCTTTGAGCGTTTCTCTGCCGCCAGCGGAACCGGCATAAGGGAACACCGCGCACAATTTTACGCGGCCTTTGCGCGCGGACGGTTTTTTGAAACTTATTTCTATCGGCTCTTTGCGCAAAGTCGCGGGGAAGCCCTTGATATGCGGCATTTCGAAATCGGCAAGTATGTTTTTTTTGTCGTCGGAAATTACTATCGCAAAACGGACGTCGTCGCCCGAATTGTGCCAGACCTCAAACTGTGACGGATTAGAAATCCGACCACCCGGAAGACATGGTCTAATATCCGCCACTAAAGGCCCATATTGCCAGACCCTATCAAATCGTTCTTTGGCGGCATCAATAATGCTCTTGCGGAAATGGACCGGTTTACCCGTGAGCGGATCAGGGATGTCGTCGGGAAGCAATCCGCCAAACGCCCGACGATAATCCTCATAAACCGCCATTTTGTATAATCTTTGCTGCTCAAAAAATAATTTTAGTTTCGTCGTATCTATATTTCTCCACTTTTCCTCACGATAGTCGGAAAATTTGACGCGCATTTCAAGAAACGGCTGCGGCATACCGCTGGAGGATTCCAAACTCCATGAATACACTTTTACGCTGCCTTCGGGGGTGGTCGGTTCGGCATAGGGCATTTTGATTTCATCGCGACGCAGCGCTGTCTGATAATGTGAAATTTCTGCCGCGCCTCTGCCGGCCAAAATTCTGCCATTATCGTCTTCAATGGATATGCGAACGCCTGAATAATGCCCGGTATTGTGCCATACGACAAGTTCCGCAGGGTTATTCAAGACGCCGCCATGCGGCAGTTTCTCCGGCTCAAGCGCCGCGAGTTCCGGCCACGCCGCGCCGACAAGCGCGCGGCCTTTGGTGCGTTTGAAAAAATCGGCGGCGGTTCGGCGCAGATGTACCGTTTTAGGACGATAACCATGA
>JASEHK010000247.1:1846-2096 GCA_030018875.1 Endomicrobiia bacterium
GATCCACCGCTTTCTTCGGAATTCTGTTTACCAAAGTTGGGTCATTCGCGCGGATGACATAAAAGTATGCCGCGAACGCTTTATAATATGCTTCGCGGGCGGACCCGTATTCTTCTTCATCAAAGTCATCTATCCGCGGCTTACATAATGAGACACTGCTGATTAGTGTCACCCACAACCCGACCAAAACGGCAACGATAGTCCCGGCACGAATCGCCTTAAAAATCCCCCTCATAAAGCCCCCCTTATC
>JASEHK010000248.1 GCA_030018875.1 Endomicrobiia bacterium
CTGCGTGTCAGTTTAGCATGACAAAAAGGGGGTTTTTCAACGGTCTCAAAATAGACGGATACGCCCGCGTGCCCGTTTCACGACGGACGGGGTCCGGCGGCGCCGCTATTATTTAGGACAATGGAATATGTCGAGACGCCAGGCGCGCGAGGACGCGCTGAAACTACTCTATCTGCGCGACCTCTGCGGTTCCGACGGCGCGGCCGCCGAGACGATAATCTATAACGGTGAGGCGCCCGCCGGCGAGATGCTGGATTTCGTCAGGGAGATCTTCGGCGGGGTCGCCTCGCGCGTCGCCGAGATAGACGCCCGCATCGAAAAATATTCCGAAAATTGGACGCTCGACAGAATGAATATCGTTGATAAAAATATTCTGCGCCTCGCGGTGTATGAATTGCTCGGTCTCGGCGATACGCCCCCCAAGGTCGTTATCAACGAAGCCGTGGAACTCGCCAAAACCTTTTCCGGAGACAAGGCCAAGTTATTTATCAACGGCGTTCTCGATAAGATAAAAGATTCTCCTCCTTTCGCCGCCTCCTGCGATAAACCAAGATGAAACCCGCCTCTTCGTCGGCAGAAAAAAAAATCCGTTCACTGCGAAAAGAAATAAGAAGGCACGACCGCCTTTACTACGTCGAGAGCCGGCCTGAGATATCCGACGAGGAGTACGACAATCTTGTTAAAAAACTTGAGTCTATCGAGAAGGAATTCCCCGAGTTTGATTCTCCGACTTCTCCGACCCGTCGTGTCGCCCGCGGAATTTCCGCGGGCTTCGGAAAAATTCGCCACGCCGCGCCGATGCTTTCACTCGAAAACACTTACAGTTCCGACGAGGTAAAAGAGTGGATAAAGAGGGTCGAGAGGCTCATAGGCGACGAAAAAAAAGAGTTTGTCGTCGAACCTAAGATAGATGGCGTGAGCTGTTCGCTGGTTTATGAAAATGGCACGCTACTGCGCGCCGCCACGCGCGGCGACGGCGAAACGGGCGAGGACGTTACGCTTAATGTCAGGACTATTCGCTCGGTGCCTCTTGCCCTCGTCAAAATTGGGGAAACAGATAATCCTGCCGCCCTCCCGACGACGATTGAAGTGCGCGGCGAGATTTATATGGAGAAGAGTGATTTCGCCCGTCTGAACGAATCTCTTTCAGCCGAAGGCAAGGACGCCCCTTTCGCCAATCCCCGCAACGCGGCTTCGGGGTCGTTGAGACAGAAATATCCGTCGGTAACGGCCCGTCGGCCTCTTAAGTTTTTGGCGCACTCCGCGGGCGCCGGGGCCCGGACATTTCCGTCGCATATGGAGTTTCTCAAAGCCGTCGCCTCCGTCGGGATACCGTCGGTAAAGGCATCCGGATTCTCGTCTTCCGTCGAGATTATGCGCCATATTCGTCGAGCCGAAGAGCAAAGGGACAATTATCCTTTCGAGATAGACGGTATGGTCGTAAAGCTCAACTCCAGCCTCCAGCAGGAGCGGCTGGGCTCCACGGCCAGGCAACCCCGCTGGGCGATAGCTTACAAGTTCGCGCCGCGTCGCGCGACGTCCAAAATCAAAAAAATAACTTTTCAGGTCGGCCGTACGGGAGTGATTACACCCGTCGCCGAGATAGAGCCGGTCGCCGTCGGAGGAGTCGTTATTTCGAGGGCGACACTGCATAATTTCGACGAAGTCGCAAGGCTCGGTGTGGCGGAGGGCGACACCGTGGCCGTCGAGCGCGCCGGCGACGTCATCCCCAAAATCATTAAGGTCGAAAGCAAAAATCCGTCGGCAGTTCCCATCCCGCCGCCGAAGAAATGCCCCGTTTGCGGCTCGACCGTCGTGCGCGAGGAGCGCGAGGTCGCGTACCGGTGCGTCAATCCGTCGTGCCCCGAACAGATAGAGAGAGCGCTGACGCATTTCGCGTCGCGCGACGCGATGAACATCGAGGGAATGGGAGAGGCCGTCGTGTCCCAGTTGGTCGCCAAGAAGATGGTGTCGGACTTCGCCGGCATATACTCCATTAAAGAATCCGATTTGTTGGAGCTCGAACTTTTTAAAGCAAAAAAGGCTGGAAATTTGCTCGCCGCCGTCGAGGAATCGAAGTCGAGGC
>JASEHK010000249.1 GCA_030018875.1 Endomicrobiia bacterium
ACTCCGTCCTCTGTACCACATAAACCATCACCGGCGTGTCCTTCTTTATGCTGATGCTGTACTTCTGACTTTGGGCCAATTCTTCTTTGGCGGCTGCCGAGAGTTCTTTGACAGCGCTCCCCGCCACCGGCGACGCTGCCGACGCCCCTGCTCCGGCCGCCTCAAGAAGCACCCGGGCCGGAATGGACATCGCCTCTTTTTTTACTTTGCCGGGGATGCCGGCCGAGCCGTCGGTGTGAAGCGCAAGGCCGGTAAAATTAAACTCGTCGCCGTTCGGCAGGACGATCGTGTTGAAAACGACGTTCACGCGGTTAATGGACTTTATTATCGAAGTCGCCCCGATAAGTTTGGTCCCCGACGGCAGAACCACTTTGTCGCCGAAAATTACGTCGTATTCCACAAGAGCGATCACCGGCGTTTCGATGTTAAAAGAGAATATCGCCGTCTTTAAGACGGCGTCGAAAGCGAATCCCGTATGCATGAAGTTTTTGAACTCGGACTTGCGTTTCTGCGTGAGCCCCGGGAACGGCTCGATGGCGCAAACGCCCGACGATAAAACCGCCGCCATAAAAAGCGCCGACAAAATCTTTCTCATAAATTTCTCCGATTGATAATCCCGCCTAAATTAACCTTTGACTATTTTGTTATATTCTGCTATACTTTGTATACAAAGTAAGGAGGCGAACCATAATGAGCGTAATTCCTTTAAGAATCGAAAACGATATGGAAAAACAACTGGGGCGAATAGCGCATGAATTGAGGCGTCCCAAGAGTTACATCATACGGGAAGCAATCAGGGAATACATCAACGACACCATCGACTACGAAATCGCTCTGTCCCGGATGAAAGACAAAAACGACGAAATTCTTACTTCCCGCGAATTCAAGAATAAATACCTCCGTGGCAAATAAAATATACTACAAGGATTCCGTGGGCAGAGACCTCAAAGGAATAGATTATTCCGAAAGAATCCGCATTATCGCCAAAATCGAAAGGACTCTTTCCGAAAACTCCGATGCCGGAAAGAACTTGAGAAACAGCGAGCGCCGCAGCCTCAGAATCGGAAACTACAGGGTTATCTATACCAAGGTAAAAGACGGCGTTTTGATCGCAAGAATAGGACACAGAAAAGAGGTCTATCGCGATATATGAGATGTCATTTAATGCGCGGACAACAACACGTTTCCACGCAAAAAATTGTTTTAGCGAAACTTTTCTTAAAATCCCCGCCCGACGCAAAAAACCATTGACCGCTTTTAAATTATCCACTATGTTTACGTCAAAGAAGTAAAGAAACGGGCAAAGGAGGTTGTCATCGTGCAAAAGATTATATTCGCCCATATGAGTTCCAAGTTCCTGGTCACCGTCCCGAAAGAGGCCAGGCGAGTCCTCGGGCTCGAGGGCGGCAGCGGTCCCATCGGTTTTATCATAGAGCCCGAAACGCGCACCGTTAAACTTACGCGAATCAACATCACGCCCGCCGACGAGGATTTCACGGACGGGGAATGCCTGAAACTTCTCAAACTTGCCGACAATCCCGGCGGCGAAAAACTCGATAAAATCACGATTAAATCAATCGCCGGAGACAACCCCGATTTGCCTCTTAATTTCATAAAAGACATTTTAGAGGCGAAATCCCAGAAAGAAATGAGCATGGCAAAACCTTTCAGTAAAATATAGAGTACTTCCTGAACCCCCCGCCGGCTTCGTTCAACTGAAACATTTTGTCTTTCGCGTCCGACCGCGCTTTGACTCTTAAATATCCCGCCTGCGATTCTCCGTCCTGAAGTATGTGCTTGAAAAACTTCTCCAGGTCCACCCAGTCGCTGCCGTGTCTGACGGCAAACGCCTGCGGTATGAAATAATCCTTGCTCGCGTTGACAATACGGAACTTCAAAAAGTAATCGTCCTTACGAGGCGTCATCGAGAGCAACTCCACCGTGACGCCTGAGCGCGTCAGAGATTTTTCGGTGAAGTAGTATGTCTTGTCCGACGACTTGACGAGGTTTTCGATAATGTAGGGGTTTAATAGTTCGACGCTTTCCACATCAAGGCGGCGGGAAGGTTTTTGAGCCTCCGCGGTCG
>JASEHK010000024.1 GCA_030018875.1 Endomicrobiia bacterium
TCATAGAACATATTGCGTTTGTATTAAATAATGCGAAAGTCAATAAAAAAGCCCGCCTATGCTAAAAAAAATGCCTCAAACCGAAAATATTATTCCCTGAATTTTTTGGCAACGAGCGCGGCGTTATGACCGCCGAAACCAAGAGAGTTCGAGATAAAACAATCGTAAGGTTGCCGACGGGGAACATTGGGGACGTAGTCCAGGTCGCATTCGGGGTCGGGCGTGACATAATTTATCGTCGGGTGTATGAAACCGGCTTCCATGCACAGCGCCGACGCCGCCAATTCGACGGCGCCGGCGGCGCCGAGGAGATGCCCCGTCATAGATTTGGTGGATGATATCGGTATCTGCTTTGCTCGCTCGCCGAATACCTTTTTGATAGCGAGGGTCTCGGTCTTGTCGTTGAGCTGGGTGGATGTTCCGTGCGCGTTGAAGTAATTGACTTCGTCCTTTGATATGAGCGCATCGCGTATGGCGGATTCCATTGCCAGCACGGCCGCCGCGCCGTCGGGAGCGGGAGCGGTTATGTGGTAGGCGTCGTCGGAGGCGCCATAGCCCACGAGTTCGGCCAGGATTTTTGCGCCGCGTTTGCGAGCGTGTTCGAGGGACTCTATGACGAACATCGCCGCGCCTTCGCCCATAACGAAGCCGTCGCGATCTTTGTCGAAAGGACGCGATGAGCGGGTAGGATCGTCGTTGCGGGTCGAGAGCGCTTTTATCGAGCAGAAACCGCCGAATCCCAAGGGAGTAATCGCCGCCTCGGCTCCTCCGGTTATCATAACATCAACGGAGCCGTTTCTTATAAACAGCATCGCGTCGCCTATGGCGTGATTAGAGGACGCGCAGGCGCTTGTCACGGCGTAGTTCGGACCGTTTATCGAGTTTTCGATGGCTATCTCGCCGGGCGCGATGTTGGTTATTATCATCGGAATAAGAAACGGACTTATCCGGCGCGGGCCTTTTTCAAGAAGGTTCCTGTACTCGTTCTCGATGACTTCAAGGCCCCCGATGCCGGTGCCGGTGACAACGCCGCAGCGACTGCGGTCGGTCTTTGAGAAATCTATGCCTGAACTTTTGACGGCTTCGGCGGCGGCGACAAGCGCCATCTGGGAGAAGCGGGCGAGGCGCTTGACTTTCTTTTTATCAATATAGTTTTCGGGCGCGAAGTTTTTGACTTCGCAGGCGAAAGTCGCCGAATATCCGGATGCGTCGAAACCCGTAATTCCGGACGCTCCGGAAACGCCTCTCTCCAAAGCGCTCACGAACTCAGCAACGCCAATGCCGATTGGACTGACCACCCCGATTCCGGTTATAACCACTCTTCGTCTCATTGTATATCTCCGGTTGGACGACTTTAAAGATAGTCGCCGCTTTAAGAGACCCTCTCTCAAATATGAAGGGCGTCCCCCGCCGCATACGCGAGACGACGACGGGGCGCAGTGCGAGATGTTTCTTTTACGGGACGTTACTGCTTCTTGTTGGCTTTTATGTATTCTATCGCCTGACCGACGGTCTGTATCTTGCCGGCGGCATCGTCCGGTATTTCGAGTCCGAACTCTTCTTCGAAAGCCATTACGAGTTCGACGGTATCCAGAGAATCCGCGCCCAAATCATTGACGAAAGATGCGGCGGGAACGACTTCCGTGGGATCCACTCCGAGACGCTCTACGATAATCTCTTTGACCTTTGCTTCGATGTCCTGTGACATAACTACCTCCCATAGAATCAGGGAGTAGGCAGTAGTGAGTAGGAAGTAGTTAAACCAAAACCACTTCCCACTTCCCACTTCCCACTTCCTGCTGTTTACATATACATTCCGCCATTGACGGAAATAACGTGGCCGGTTATGTAACTCGAATCTTCCGACGCCAAAAATGCGGCCGCAGACGCGACGTCTTCAGGCTCGCCGAGACGCCCCAGCGGGATTTGTTGGGCGAGTTTCGTCTTCATCTCGTCCGACAAAGCGGCGGTCATCGCGGTCTTTATGAAGCCGGGGGCGATGGCGTTTACCAGAACTCCGCGGGACGCAAACTCCCTTGCGCAGGTCTTGGTCAGCGCTATTACGCCCCCCTTCGAGGCCGAATAATTGGCCTGCCCCGCGTTTCCCATAAGTCCCACCACCGACGCTATGTTGATGACGCGGCCGGACTTTTTGCGCAGCATATCGCGGGCGCAAGCGCGCGTCATATTGAAAACGCCTTTGAGATTTATGTCTATGACCTTGAGCCAGTCCTCGTCGGTCATTCTGATTATCAGACCGTCTTTGGTTATTCCGGCATTGTTGACGAGTATATCAATTTTTCCGAATTTTTCAATGACGCTTTTTACTACGGCGTCGCACTCGGCCGAATCGGCCACGTTAAGATTGACCGCCATCGTTTCGACACCGGCGCCCGAGGCTATCTCGGAGGCCGTTCGTCGGGCGCCTTCAACGTTGACGTCGGAGATGACAACTTTCGCGCCTTCGGCGGCGAATTTTTCGGCTATCGAGCGTCCGATGCCCGAAGCGGAACCGGTCACTATAGATACCTTGCCTTCGAGTCGTTTTTCACACATTTTTTTCTCCCGATAAAATCTCCCACGCCCCCTTTTTGATACAGAGGGGAATATTTCCCCCTTTGAAAAAGGGGGATTAAGGTGGATTTTGATTCTATCTAAGAACCGCTATGACGGCGGCGATGTCTGAGACCGTCGCAATGTTCAAGAAGGCGGCCTTTCTTTCTATCCTTTTTATAAGTCCGGTCAACACCTTCCCCGGGCCTATCTCGACGAACAACTCGACTCCGGCGGCAATCATAGCGCGCACCGAATTCTCCCACAAGACAGGATGGTCTATCTGAGATACGAGTTTTTGCTTTATAGCCGAAGCATCGCGCTCAGGCGCGGCGTCAACATTCATAACTATGGGATAATGTGCCGCGACAAGATTGGCGGATTCAAGAGCCGCGGCCATTTTTTGGGCGGCATCTTTCATCAAAGACGAATGAAACGCTCCGGAGACATTCAGCCGCACGGTTTTGAGCGCGCCTTTTTCTTTGGCGAAAGTCATCGCTTTTTCAACAGATCCGATCGCGCCTGCCACAACTATCTGTCCGGGCGAATTGAAGTTGACCGCTTCGGCGCCGGATGCCGCGCAAACCTCGGCGGTTTTGGCTTCGTCAAGACCGAGAATGGCGGCCATAGTTCCGGGGATTTTTACGGAAGCGTCCTGTATGAATCCCGCCCGACTCTTCACGAGAGAAAGCGCGGGAGCAATGTCGAAGACGCCCGCGGAGTACAGCGCGGTATATTCTCCGAGAGAGTGACCCGCGGCAAAAACGGGTTCTATCATTATGCCCGCGGCGATGGCGGATTTTTTTAATGCCGCGAGCATCGCGGCGGAAACCGTAAAAACCGCCGGCTGGGTGTATAGCGTTTCTTTGAGTTTCTCGTCGGGGCCTTCAAATATTATTTTTGATAACGGGTAGCCGAGTATCGAGTCGGCCGCGTCGAATACGGCGCGGGATTCGCCATAATCTTCGTAGAAATCTTTACCCATCCCAACCGCTTGGGAGCCCTGACCGGGAAAAATAAGAGCCACTTTCTTCATATTCGGGATATTACAAAAATAAAACTCAAAAAATCAAGTTTTTCAACGCCTGACACACAAACGAACATCTTTTCGCGCTTTCCACTTTCCGCTTCCTACTCCCTATCTCCTATACCCTGATTATCGCCGCGCCCCATGTAAATCCTCCGCCAAAAGCGACGAGCGCCGCGGTATCGCCTTTATTTAATCTGCCCTCTTCAAGCGCCTCGTCGAGGGCGACTATTGTGGTGGCGGCCGATATGTTGCCGTACTTATGCACGTTGACGTAGGTTTTCTCCATCGGAAACCCGAGCCGTCGAGAGACGGCGTCTATTATTCTCATATTGGCCTGATGGGGTATAAGAAGGTTGATGTCCGAGGGTTTGAGATTGGTTTTGGCCAAGGCTTTTTCGAAGGCCTCGGCCATTTTGGTTACGGCGACTTTGAAGACCTCTTTGCCGGACATTTTCATAAAGTGAAGACGATTTTTGACGGTCTCCTCGGTGGCGGGGGCGGAAGCGCCGCCGGCGGGTATATGAAGAAGCTCGGCGTATTGTCCGTCGGCGCCGATGAATAATGATAACAGCGAATCGGTCCCGCCCTCGGCGGCCTCAAGAACCATCGCGCCGGCGCCGTCGCCGAAGAGAACGCAAGTGGAGCGGTCATGCCAGTCGGTGAACTTGGAGAGGACCTCGGCGCCCACTATCAAAACTCTCTTCGCCGCGCCGGAACGGATGAATCCGGAGGCGACGCCCAAAGCGTAGATAAATCCGGAGCAAGCCGCCGACACATCGAAAGCGGGAACCTCGGCGGCGCCTATTTTCTGCTGAATGTAGCAGGCCGTTGAAGGAAATATTTTATCCGGCGTTATGGTGGCGCATATCAACATATCTATATCGGCGCCGGAGAGTCCCGCGCGAGTGAGGGCAATCTTGGCGGCCTCGGCGCCCAAATCGCTGGACAGCGCGCCCTTCGCGGCTATGCGTCTTTCCTTTATTCCCGTGCGGGTAGTTATCCACTCATCGGAGGTTTCGACGATTTTAGAGAGTTCTTCGTTGGTGAGAATCTTCTCGGGGAGGTATCTTCCCGTGGAGACTATCTTTACTCCGACAGATTTACACGCTGCCGTTTCCATTTGCGTATTCCTTTAATCTTTCCTCTATTTTGCGCGTTGTGTCGCGCTTGGCATATATGGCGGCTTTCATAAGAGCGTTTTTTATGGATTTGGCGTTCGAGCGGCCGTGGCAGATGAAACACGCGCCGCGCACGCCCAAAAGCGGGGCGCCGCCGTATTCGGAATAGTCGGCTTTTTTTCTCAAATCTTTCATCGCGGCCCACAAAAACGGCAGCGAAAGCCACGTGACCGGATGGTTTTTAAGGGCCTGTTTTATGAGCGTGAAGAGCATCTCGCCGACGCCTTCGCCGAATTTCAGTATCACGTTTCCGATGAAACCATCGCATACGGCCACGTCGGCCAAGCCCATCGGAATATCGCGGCCTTCTATGTTGCCGACGAAGTTTTTTTCGCGCGCCTTGATGAGCCCGAAGGTTTCAAGCGTGAGTTCGTTGCCCTTGGAGTCCTCCTCGCCTATGGAAAGAAGACCTATTTTCGGATTGGCGACGCCGAGCACTTCGCTGGCGTAGACCTTACCCATAAGGGCGAACTGCAAAAGGTGCAACGGGCGGGAATCCACGTTGGCCCCGACGTCGAGTATGACGCAGGTGCCATTGATGGTCGGAAAAAACGAGGCGAGAGCGGGGCGGGATATCCCCTCTATTCTTTTTATGTCGAAAAGAGCCGCGGCCATAACGGCTCCGGAGTTTCCGGCCGAGACTATCGCGCCGGCGCGTCCGTCCGCGACCATATTGACCGCGACGGCCAGCGATGACTTTTTTTTCTGACGGTATGCCGCGGCCGGCTCGTCGTTCATCTCAACGACTTCCGGAGCGTGCTCGAGCGATATGCCGCGCGGCACGTCTTTGCGCAGAGAGAGTTCGCGCCCGAGAAGTTCTCTGTCGCCAGTGATGATAATCTCATCATCGGGCAATTCTCTCGCGGCGAGAATCGCCCCTTCTATCTGAGCCGTGGGAGCGTTGTCGCCGCCCATTCCGTCAAGTGCTATTCTCATTTGCTCATGCTCAGTACATCACATCCGCCGACGGCGAATCCATCGTCGCCGACGCGGCCATCAACGCTCCCTTGAAAAACTTCGCGCGGGACTCAAAATTGGGAGCGGGCCAGAAGCGAAGAAGCCGTCAGGAACGTTTTTCTTCTTCCTTGGTTTTTTCCTGTTTGGGCGCGGTGATGAGTTTTTCGTTGTAAAACCCGCAGGACGGACAAACATGGTGGGGGATCTTGAGCGCTCCGCAGTTGGAGCACTTAGAAAGAGTCTCGAAAGAGATCTTCCATTGAGACCTTCTCGTGTCGCGCCGTGAGCGCGTGTGTTTACGTTTCGGATTTGCCATTTTTTACTCCAATCAATCTTTTATCGAGAGAAAAACCACAAAGCGATTTTCCATTATACATAAAAAGAGAAACTCCGTCAACAGGACGAATCAAAGAGTAAGAGAGTAAAAGAGTAAAAGAGTGAAAGAGTTGTTTTTGTCACTTTATCACTTTGTTACTTTGTTACTTTATCACCTTTTTCGGCGGATGCGACTCTTCCGGTCTCGCGGGCGATAAGAAGGTCCTCGTTGGTCGGTACAACGAGAATTTTCAGGGCGAATCCGGACGCGGTGATATCGGCGAATATCCCTTGCGCCGACTCGTTCTTAGCGACATCTATTTTGATACCCAACGACTCAAGCCCGTCGGTTATCCTGCGGCGGACTTCCGGGGAGTTTTCCCCGATGCCGGCGGTAAATACCAAGGCGTCGGCCCCGTCAAGCGCGGCAAAGTAGGAGCCTATATATTTTTTAACTCTGTAACAGAAAACGTCCACGGCGAGCCGCGCGTCGGCGTCGCTCGAGGACAAGAGTTTTCTCATATCGGAAGAAATTCCGGATATGCCCGCCAGTCCGCTTTGCTTGTTGAATATGACCAACAACTCCCCGGGCGTAAAGTTTTCTTTTTCCATCAAATATAAAGATATCTCGGGGTCAATATCGCCCGGGCGCGTTCCCATTACCAGACCTTCCAGAGGACTGAATCCCATGGAGGTGTCAACGGACTTTCCGTATTTTATGGCGGTGATGCTCGAACCGTTGCCGAGATGGCAGGAGATGATTTTTTTCGCTACGGGATAACGGGCGGCGACTTCGCGCGAAATGTAGTCGTGGGATATTCCGTGAAAGCCATAACGTTTAATGTCGTGTTTTTTGGCAAGGTAGCGAGGTATCGCGTAGGTCGAGGCGACCTCGGGCAAGGTCTGGTGAAAGGCCGTATCGAAAACGGCGACGTTCGGAATGGACGGATAGTGTTTCTGGCAGGACACTATGCCTTCGAGGTTCGACGGGTTATGCAAGGGCGCGATGTCAAAATAATGCGTGATGACCTCTTTGACTTCGTCGGTTACAAGCACCGGCTCTTTGAATCTGTCCCCCCCCTGAACTACCCTGTGACCGACGGCAACGATGTCGGCAATGCCTTCTTTTGAAAGCATTTCTATGACGAAGGCGACGGCGCCGGCGTGGTCGGACACCGCTATCTCCTCGGAGATGTGCGCGCCGTTTTTTATGTGCTTACAGGGGATGCCCGCCACGTGTATGCAGTCTATGGCTCCGGAGACGAGACGCTTTTCCTCGTCGGTATTCCACACGGAATATTTTACACTGGAAGAACCGCAGTTAAGCACGAGGATATTCATTGTAGGCAGTTAACGGCAAGTAGATAGTAGCGGGTAGCGAGTAGATAGGGAAAAACCCACTCCCCATCTACCATCTACTATCTACCATCTACTATCTTACAATCCTGCATCTTCTCTATTATGGCGTCTGCGACGGCCAAGGTTGAAGCCGAGCCGCCCAGGTCGTATGTGAGAGTTTTGCCCTCGGCGAGCACGGCGGCGACGGCATTTTCCAAACGCGAGGCGGCCTCGGTTTCCTTAAAATGTTCAAGCATCATAACGCCGGAGAGCACCAACGCTATGGGATTGACTTTGTTCATTCCCTTGTACTTTGGCGCGGAGCCGTGCACGGCCTCAAATAGGGCGATGTCGTCGCCGAAGTTCCCACCGGGCGCGACGCCCAGGCCACCGACGAGTCCGGCGCACAAATCCGAGATTATGTCGCCGTAGAGATTGGGAAGCACAAGCACATCGTAGAGGCGCGGCTTGACGACGAGTTGCATACACATGTTGTCCACGAGACGCTCTTCGTATTCGATTTGAGGATGGCGCGAGGCAACTTTTCGCGCGACTTCAAAAAAAAGCCCGTCGGTGAACTTCATTATGTTGGCTTTTGCGACGGCGGTGACTTTTTTGCGGTTGTGTTTCAGGGCATAGTCAAAAGCAAACTTGACGATGCGCTGAGTGGCCGACGGAGATATCGGCTTGATGGAAATCGCGGCGCCCGGATGGATTTTTCCCTTGTGTTTTGCGATGAGGGCTTCGGCGTCGGGCGAGCCGGCGGCGTATTCTATGCCGGCGTAGAGGTCTTCGGTGTTTTCTCTCACCACCACCAAATCAACGCCGTCGTGGGGAGCTTTTATTCCGGGATAAAGTTTGCACGGTCTCAGGCACGCATATAGGTCGAGTTCCTTGCGCAACGCAACGTTGACGCTGCGAAATCCAGTGCCGACCGGAGTCGTTATCGGTCCCTTGAGAGCTACTTTGTTGCGACGGACGGATTCAAGCGCTTGAAGCGGCAGCGGCGTGCCGTATTTTTCCATCGCGTCGGCGCCGGCGTCAACCGTCTCCCATTCGATGGAGACGCCGGCAGCGGCGACGACTTTTTTTACCGCCTCGACGATTTCCGGGCCCGTGCCGTCGCCGGGAATAAGCGTTACTTTGTGTGTTTTCATCTTTCGCGTCTATTTTATTGAATATATATTTTTTTGTCAAATCGGCGGCAAGACGATCCCGTCGGCACACATATTGTGGCGGGCGCAACCTGTCCCGCAGCCACATGGTTAATGTAGTCGCCGACCTTGGTCGGCTTCAAAAGCCAAGCAATCTTGGCAACTACATTTGACCAAGCAGCGCTTTGTAAAGCTTTTCCTGCGCCGGAACCATATTTTTTATGTCGAAGGACCCGTCCACGCGGGCCAAAGCGGATGAGATAAGACGGCGCGCGAGATTTTCATCGCCGATGATTTTTTCGACGTTGGCGGCGGCGCGAATGGCATCGCAGGGAGGCGCAAGAAGTCCCGTTTCGCCGTCCGTTATGATGTCGGCCACGCCGTCAACAGCGTTAGCGCAAATGGGAACGCCCGCGGCGGCGGCCTCCACCAACGAACGCGGGAGGCCTTCCCACAGAGACGTCAGAAGGAAAACGTCGGTAACTTTAAGCAGCCGCGCGATTTTTTCTTTCGTATCGAGCCAGCCGGCGAAAAAAATTTCTTTTTCGACGCCCAGAGTTCGAGAGAGAGATTCAAGGCGCGCATGTTCTTCGCCGTCGCCGGCGATGACGGCGCGGATTTTTGCTCCGCCTTCTTTAAGAAGCGATACGGCCGTTATGAAATCGCCCAGATTTTTCTGCTTCTTGAAAGGTCCTATCGTCGAGACGATTTTATCGGCGGGGGCGGCTCCTATCTCGGCGCGGGCGGCGGCGCGTTCCTCGTCCGTAAGGCGGAAGTTTTTGAAGAACTCCACATCCACGCCGCTTCTGATGAGCGTGTATTTTCCCGGGACGCCTATGCCTCGGAGAACGGCTTCGCGCATATTGGCCTCGGAGACAAATACGAGAGAGTCCGAGACGGCGGCGGCGAGTTTTTCGAGCGCGAGAAAGACCGCGTGGACAATTTTTGATTGCGCCGGCGTAAATCCGAAGCCGTGGAATGTGTGGATGATTTTTACGCGCGGGCGGCAGCGGGAAATCGAAAGCGCGTTGCATAAAGCCGCCGCGAAGCGTCCGAGTATTCCGGCCTTCGAGGAGTGTGTGTGGACGATGTCGGGTCTTTCGCGGCGGATTATCGAGACGAGTTCGATAAGCGCGAGAAAATCGGAGGCGGGATTTACGGGGCGAGCGAGATGGCGCGCCGGCGAAAACCGCAGCGCGCCCGTCGAGGCGGCTTCTCCGTCGAGGATTCCTCCCGGACCGGCTGTCAGGGCGACGTCGAACTTCGAGCGGTCGAGATTCTTGACGGTATAAAGCGTGTTCCTCTGCGCCCCGCCGAGTTCGAGTTTGGTGATTATGTGGAGGACTTTTGTCTTGGGCATAGGAGATTAATAATTATGCAAGAACCGCTTGCACAAATACGACCGCGTCAAACGATACTCTCGGCAATCCCCCGCGCTTCTGCGAGAGATTCTTCCATATAAGAATACTTCCACGCGCCGTATCTTCCGGCGAGATGAACGTCTTTGCCGACGAGAACGGCGCGGATTTTTTCGATAGCGCGGGCGCGCTCGAAATCATAAACAACGTAGGCGTTGGGCATCGGGCGGATGTCGAGCGAGACGATGTCGCCCGACGAAGAAAGAAGACCGGCGCTTTTAAGCCCCTCGACGGAGGCGTTCAGAGCCCGCGCGATGTCGCGGCGTTTGCCCGACGGAAAACTGACCTCGACATACATCGAATAATGCCCTTTGGGCGCGGAGGCGGGATTGATGTTGGAATAAAATCCGACACGGTAAAAGTTAAATTTTTTCTCGGGAAAATACATCCAGTGAGCGGCGTGGGGAGGGTTGCCCTTGACGCCGATATTAAAGCAGACGACCGGAGTCGAGCGCAAGCGCGAGGCTATCGAGCGCAGGGCGCACACGCGGGCGAAGGCGTCGAGAGGAATCGTCGAGACAAGGCGGCGGTATTTTACTTCGGAGCCGTCGGAAAGAACGGCCGTCTTCGACGACAAATCTATTTTTTCAGGAGCGACGCCGAGTCGGATTTCGCCCGACCGCGCGGCCTCGGCTGCGAGAGCGTCTACGAGAGACTGTATGCCGCCGCGCTGAGGGTAAAAAAACGTCGCGTTGTAACCTATCGGCTTGGGCGCGTCCGAGAGCGCGCCGCGCAAAACGTCTTCCAGAGACGGCCGCGGAACAAAACCGCCGCACCATTCGGCGTTGAAATCGCCCGACGGCAGACGGAAAAGTTTTTCGTTATAGGGCTTCATAAAATGTTTCGTGATGCCCGCGCCGAAAACGTCGAGCGACCATTCAAGAAAACTCCCCGACGGCCCCGGACGGCGGGCGGCGAGGCGCGCGTCCATGAGCCCCGCGAGGCACTCTTTTATCGTCGGGGCGGGAAGACCCCAAAGGTTCATCTGATACGGGTATTTCGTCAGGCGCCCTTCGGAGTATATCCTTGCGTCGCGCGCGACTTCGCGCAAGTTCCCGTCGAGCAGTTCAAAAATCCACTTTTTTATTTCGGGTCGGCGAAGATGCAAAAGATGACCCGAATAATCGTAAGTGAAACCGTCTTTTATCTTTGAGCGGCAAAGACCTCCGGCGACATTTTCTTTTTCCAGAATCAGCGTGTCGCCGCCCCATCCCTTCGGAAGTTCGCCCGCGCACGATGCGACGGCAAGGCCCGTTATCCCCCCGCCGAGTATCAGAGTGTCAGTTTTTCTCGACGACATAGAGTCTGTATCTCTCCAAGGGAAGCGTGGACAGCGACCACGGAAGCGCGCCCCACAAAGTGGCGTAAAATCCCGCCGAGGCGGGAATGCTCAAAACACGGAAAGGCATAGGACTTTTGTATTCGTAAGTTTTGACGAGTTTTAAGCGTCCGCGTATCTCGGGGTTTACGAGCCACACGACGGGCGACGCGATAGTCCCTTGAAGAAAATAATCCCCGGGAACAAGGACATCGTCGCCGGGCACAACCGTGCGCCAGCCGACGTCTTTGAGATAGCCCGTCAAGCCGATGAATGCCACGGACTTAAAGTAAGACGGAGGAATACCGTCGGCGACGAGGTCGCGGCGGATTTTGGGATAAACCAAAGCCTGCGAATAGTCCGTCGCGGCCAGCAGCGCGCCGAACGCGAACGTAACGGCGGCCGTGGCGGCGAGCGCCTTCTTTCTGACGGCGTCCGACGGAATCATCACTTCCATTATCCTGACAAATACGATGGATGCGGGGGCCAGCACCGTCATATAATATCTTCCGGCCGTCCATCCCATCGCGGGAACGGTCGTCAAAAAAGCTACGGCGAACCAAACCACGGGGAGGATGTCGTTTTTGAAAAAGCCGCGCGCCGCGACGGAAAACGCCATAAAAAATGCCGACGACACCGTTATCCATAAAGCAATCAAAGCGCTCTGCGTCGCCGTAAATCCTCCGACGGAAGAACTGAAAACAAAAAAACAGAGCGCGAATATCCCAAATAAAAACGCGGCATAAATCTTGTTTTTTCTGACGAGAAACGGAATGACGCCCGCCGTAAAAATCCCTCCGCCGCTCATAAAAACCAGCGCCGTAAGCGCCTTTATGTTCCATGAGGACGCGCCGGTCCTTGCAAGCGTGGCGAGCATATGCGGCGAGCCGTAAGTCGCTATGTTCCATAAAGCCCATCCCACAACTATCACCGTCGGTATCAGGAAAATCCATAGCCGCTTTTTCCACGACGGATCATACAAGTACAGATAGAGCGCCGCGACCGCGAAGACCCCCACGGCGGTATATTTGGTCAGCACGGCCGCGCCCATAAAAAGTCCCGCGAGCGCCAGAATAAGCGGACTGTTTTTTTTCGAGCCGGCCATAAGCGCCGCAAGGGCTCCGAGAGAAAAAGCGAGTTTTACGGAATCGAGCATAAAGCTCGTGGATGTTATCCAGAATACGGGGCTGACCGCCAAAATGAGCGCCGTCAAAAGCGGCGTCTTGACGAATCTTGAAGCGATGAATAAAAGCGAGAGCGCGGAAAAAATCGGAAATATAATGAACCCGAGATGAAGATAAAACTCGCGCGGACCGAATATTTTTATCAGCGCGGCCATGTAATAATGCATCAGAGGAGGGTTGACCATTCGCGGCGGAATGGACGGATGCCAACCGGCGTCGTTGTGGTTTTCGTCGTCGGAACGAAAATCATACGGCCGCAAAGGATTTTCAATTATTCCTTTGGCCATCAGGAAGTGATAGTAATCGTCAATGAAGAACGGCTTGTTGACGAAAGGCGCCGTCAGGGCGACGACGACGGCGGCGATGAACAGATACTGTTTCATTTGAAAATACCGAAGGCGCGGCCGGATTTATATTTTTATCCTGTAAAGATACACGGCGAGAAGATATATCGCCGCGGCGAAAAACAAGTAAATCGCGCCGGCGATAGTCGCGCTCTCGGTCTTCGACACCACGAAGGCCGCGAACAAAAGAACGATTCCGGCGAGACACGCTCTCAGAAGGATCCCCTTGTCGGAACAGCCCACGGCCCTGAGTCTGAGCGCGAAATGATCCTTGCTTCCGAGAAACGGGGAGAGGCGCTTGATATACCTTACGACCATGACGAACAGCGTGTCAAAGATAGGCACCGCCAGTATCATTATGGGAGACAGAACCCCGAGATTGTTGGATTGCGTGTATCTCGTGCCCAGAGCCGTCGCGGCGAGTGTCAGCCCGACGAAAAGCGAGCCCGCATCTCCCATAAATATCTTGAAACGCCGCGAAAGATTGTAGGGCAGAAAACCCAGCAGCGCGCCGGCAAGGCCTATGGAAACGAAGTTCACGTATATCTGCTCCTCGCCGGGAACTCCGATGAAAAAAAATGCCAACGCGGCGATAAGCGCCGTGCCGCCGGATAGGCCGTCCATTATGTCTATTATGTTCAGGGCGTTGGATATTCCTATTACCCATAGGAGGGTAACGACCCAGCCGAACCATTCCGGTTTAATGAACTCTATCCTTATCCCGTAAGATATCAGAAAGACCGCCGCGGCGAACTGAAAAAGAAACTTGTGCGAAAAATGAAGCCCCTTGTGTTTTATGTCGTCTATTATTCC
>JASEHK010000250.1 GCA_030018875.1 Endomicrobiia bacterium
CTCTTCTTAATCTTCTCGCCCGCCGAGTCAAAATCGCCGCGCTCATCGCCTGTTGCGCGGCCTTCGTGGCCGCGGGCGCCAATTACTACCGCGTCGTAGACATAACGTCTCCCTCCCATATCACGAACTTTTATGACGCCGCGTTTTTCGACAAAACAATCGTCCGCGGAACCGTCATCGCCGACCCTGACATAAGAGACGGTTTCACAAACATAGACATCAAACCCAGTTCCATAATACCCGACCCCGTATCGCAGCCCGCCAACGTAATAAAACTCGAAGGCAAGACCGGATACCTGCGCGCCAAGATATATCCGACGATAGGAAATTACTACTACGCGCTTTCCTACGGAGATTTCGTGGAGTTGACCACCTCCATAAATAAGCCGATGCCTCTGAAAAACCCCGCCGGTTTCGACTACGCGGCATATCTGAGGGCCAGAAACATTTACGCCTCCGCCCGTCCCATACGAAATTCGGATGAGATAAAATATCTCGGAACCGGCAACATTTCGTGGCTCTGGCGTGTCGCGCTGGGCTTAAAAAAACAAATTCTTCTGACGATAAGAAAGACGATGCCTTATCCGGAGTCGGCCTTTTTGGGCGGCGTCACGCTTGGTTTAAGAGGCGGCGTGCCTGGCAAGATAAAATCGGACTTTCAGGCGACGGGAGTGGGGCACGTCCTGGCGGTCAGCGGTTTGCACGTGGGTTTCGTGGCTGTGATGCTGATAATGATGGCCAAGGTCTTCAAACTGCCTTCCAGATTCTCGTTTATTTTTGTGGTCTTCGGTCTCATCATATTCACTTTGATAACGGGAGCGTCTCCGGCGACTCGCCGCGCCGCGATAATGTTTTCGATGATGGTGTTCTTCCGCGACGTCATGAAGATGTCGCTCGGGCACTCGACGGCGCTCACGATTCCTACTACGGCCTTTATATTGCTTGCCCTTGATCCGCTTAAACTCCCCGAGGCAAGTTTCGTGCTTTCGTTTATGGCGGTGTGGTCGCTGGCGATGATAACCGCTCCGGTCGAGAACGTATTTAAGTTTCTGGGCCGCGGATGGATATTCGCCGTGACGATAGCGCTGATACTCGGCTCGACGGCGTTTGTGATTGTTGCGCCGGGATTATTTTCCGACTCGCGTTTCGTTTACGCTTATGTCGCGGCCTTCATCGCCCTATATGTGTTTGCCTATTTCCGGGAAAAAACAAATCCGTTAAGTTCTCTTAACATCGAACATATGCCGAAATGGTTTACGAGTTTCTTTTACGCGCAGTTCGCGATACAGATAGGAATGATGTATCCGCTGAGCGCGGTTTACTTTCAGAGGTTCCCCATAGCCGGAATGTACGCCAACTTCATAGCGATTCCTCTCATCGCATTCATCGTGCAGTACGGTCTTCTCGCTGGCCTTGCCAATGTATTTTTCTCGTCGGTGGGGCTACCCGCCGTGGGCATCTCGGTGGCGCTCTGGATAAACGCTTTCAACTGGCTGTGCTGCAAGGCCTTTCTTGTCATGGCCGCGTTCTTCGCCAGGCTTTTCCCTTATCCTTATATATCAATGCCCACGCCCGCGCAACTCGTGCTTTATTACACCGGCGTTATCTTGTTCGTTTTTATGAAGCCCCTGAGTTTTCAGATACGCATGCTCATAATGCGCCTCCGCGACGTGTTTGATGAGCGGGAACTTAAGCGGCGCGCCATTCCGGCGGCCGTTGCAGCGGCAGTGCTTGTCGCGGCCGGAATAATAGCCGTGAACGCCTCAAAAAAAGATTATATGCGGGTGACGTTCTTCGACGTGTCGTTCGGCAACTCGGTTCTCATAGAGACGCCCGACGGAAAAACCATACTTTTCGACACCGGCCAGGGCGGCGGCGCCTGGAACTCGGGTTCCAGCGTAATAGCGCCGACCCTCGCCAAATACAAGATTTCAAGAATAAACTGGCTGATTTTTTCGTCGCTCAAACCCAATAACATCGGAGGCACTCCGCACATTCTTAATTACTGGCCTGTTGATAAAGTACTATTGCCGTATAATCCTCAAAATATACC
>JASEHK010000251.1 GCA_030018875.1 Endomicrobiia bacterium
CTGCGCTCGCGTTGACTGCGGCGTTTTTTTTCGCTTCGAACCCGTCCGGCATTTCGGCCTATGAGTCGCCGCAAACGCTCAAGTTGAAAAACGAAGTCGGCGCGCTCGAATCGCAACTCGCCGCAAAACGCCGCGAACTCACCGAAGCGAATACTTCTATCGTCGAAAATTACACCGCGGCAGGGGCGCTCGAAAAAGCCGCCGCCGAAGCGGAGCGCAAAGCCAATGTCCAAAAAACGATGGTCGCCGTCAAGGTCGGATACGACACCGCGATGACACTATCGTCTCCGCCCAAGACGATAAAAGATTTTCTGCTGGGAAAATTGGTGGACGAAGTCAATTCCGCTTCGTGGGATATAAAGTTCGAATACAAACTCGCCAGGCCGGACGAACTCCCGCCGTCGGCGGAAATGGCTTTCGGAAAAGCTCAATTACGGGCGCAGGAAAAGGTCTCGTGGGCGAAAAGCGACAAAGCGTCAAGCCAAGGCAAAGAGCTCGACGAAGGCACCAACGAATATAACTACTTTATGTTCAAGGGTTTCGCCGAGGGACTTGCCGAGCAGGGGAAAAATTTCCGCAAACTGCACGGCGAGGCGAAAGCGCAGCGCGGCAAAATAGTCGCCGAAATATCCAAACTCGAAACGGCTCTCGACGGGCGCAATACCCTGGTAGGGGAACAGAAAAAAACCGACGACCTCTACGCTACGATGAAATCGGATATGGAAAAGGAAAAAGCCTCCGAAGAAGCCCGCCAGGAATCCATCAGAAAACAGACGCTCTCCCAGATGAAAGACGGCATCACGGACGCCTCTGCCATAGATATGAGTCCGGAACTCGCCGAAATCAAATCCGTCTCCGACAAACTCGTCAACAGCAAGGTTTCTCTGGAAACTTACGCTGCAGTCCGCGAGGCGGCTAAACTTCGCGCAAGGAATAAAAGCCAGCCGGCATTCAAAACCCCCGCGAACTTATCCGAGTCGGAAGCGTCCAAATGGCGGCGCGCTCAGCAAAAAATCCTCGACGAAAAATACTCGCAATTTACCAAACAAGCCGATGTCATTTACGACGGGGTGTGCGCGGAATCCATCAAGCGCCACGAAGAAGCCCGCGCGCTCCAAGAGGAACTCCGCGCTGTTTTCTATGACAAGGTCGCGTCGAAGGAAAAGACATACGCCTTTTACGAAAAACTCCGCGATGCCGCCACCAAACCGCAGTATTACTACGTGGATTACGGGCGGGAGGCATTGGCCGCCGGCGACTATGGCTCGATAGAAGCATACTCCGCGCATCTAAAAAAACTCCTCGACGAACTTCCCAAAGCGAAGTCGGAAGCCGAGGGATTGAAAAAATATTTCGATTCCGCCGACGGGCAGTACAACGACTATCAAAAATCCCTTACCCGCGACTACAACAACATCGCCGGCAAAATCAACGAGTACGCGAAGAAGAATTTTCAAATCCTCAGACATTACAACAAAAAATATGGCGGCGTCCCCGACGCCAAGTATATGCCCGAAACCGATGTCCTTCATTACGTCAGCGGCGGAACGGATTTTGCCGTCAGGGTAAAATATCTCGACCAATCGGAAAAAGACATCAAAGCCGCAATGTCCGCCGCATCGGATGCCGAGGGCGACCGCAAGGATATTTCCGACAGGGCCGACGGGATTCACGCGCGGTTGTCATCCGCGAAAAAAGATTTCGGGGAGAAAACCGCGAAGGTACATTCGACAAAAAACACCGTCAAGGGACTTGAGGATGCCCTGACACAACTTTCCACCGCCGCGAAAAAATATAGGGCGCAGCTCGAAGGCATCGGGGACGAATATATCTCGCTTCTGATAATGGTCAATTACCGCGTTGACAAATACGCCCGCTATCCGGCGATAGTAAAAGTACTCAGATATTACAGATTCGGCGACAACATCAAAGACATAGACAAACTCATAAAGGGTACCGAAGAAAAAGACGGCCCGCAGAATTACGAAGCCGGCGATATCATGTTCCGTTGGAAAAAATATCTCGAAAAATTCAAAGA
>JASEHK010000252.1 GCA_030018875.1 Endomicrobiia bacterium
CTTTCGTCACCGATATAGCCGCCGCCGTCAGAAAATCGGAAGTGATATTCATAGCCGTCGGCACACCGCCCAGAGACGACGGCTCGGCCGATCTTTCCTACGTCGAAAAAGTCGCGCGCGACGTCGCCCGCGCTATGACGTCCTACAAACTTATCGTTGATAAATCAACCGTCCCCGTCGAAACCGGCGAGCGCGTCGAGGAAACCGTCCGGCGAAATCTCAAAAAAAATATTCCTTTCGACGTGGCGTCGAACCCTGAATTCTTGAGGGAGGGCTCGGCGGTCGAGGATACTTTCAAAACCGACAGAATCGTCGTTGGCGTAAAGTCCGCGCTGGCGGAAAAAATCCTGCGCGAAATCTACGCGCCGATAAAGGCTCCGATGCTCGTTACCGATATAAAAAGCGCCGAGATAATCAAACACGCCTCGAACTCGTTTCTTGCCGCCAAAATATCCTTCATCAACGGCGTCGCCAACATCTGCGAGCGTGTCGGAGCCGACGTCAAAAAAGTCGCCGAAGGAATGGGTCTCGACAGGCGCATCGGCAAATCCTTTCTTAACGCCGGCATAGGTTTCGGCGGATTCTGCTTTCCCAAGGACGTCGAGGCCTTTATGTGGATATCGGGAAAACTCGGCTATGATTTTCCGATGCTTCGCGCGATTAAAGAAATAAACGAAAATCAGAAGATGCTCTTCGTCAAAAAAATAGAAGAATCTCTTTGGATAATAAAAGACAAAACGATAGGCGTGCTGGGTCTGGCTTTCAAACCTAATACCGACGATATGAGGTTCGCCCCGTCAATAGACGTAATAAAAGCCCTCCAAGCCGAGGGCGCCCGCGTCAAAGCTTACGACCCCGTCTCGATGAGCAAGTCCCGCGAGGTTCTTAAAAACGTAACTTACTGCAAAGACCCGTATGAAACGGCCAAAGGAAGCGATTGTCTGATTATTCTGACCGAGTGGGACGAGTTCGCCCGTCTCAATCTTGCGCGCGTCAAAAAACTTCTGCGTCATCCGATCATTCTCGACGGAAGAAACATGTTCGAGCCCGACGAAATGAAAAAACTCGGCTTCGTTTACAAAGGGGTGGGGAGATGAAGACCTCATTTGCGCGACGCGGGCTAAAAAATCCGCTTTCGGCAAAGAAGCCCGCAAGGGTTCTTATAACCGGCGGAGCGGGCTTCATCGGAAGCCACCTGTGCGACTATTTTATCTCGAAAGGCCACGCCGTAATCGCTCTCGACAATCTCATCACCGGCTCTCTTAAAAATATAGAGCATCTCTTCGGACACCCACGGTTTCATTTTATAAAACACGATGTCACTAACTACATCCATGTGGGCGGAAAAATAGACGCAGTGCTTCACTTCGCCTCGCCCGCCAGCCCCATAGATTATCTGAAATATCCGATACCGACGCTGAAAGTCGGAGCTCTGGGCACTCACAAGGCGCTGGGCATCGCCAAAGAAAAGAACGCCACTTTTATGCTCGCGTCCACGAGCGAGGTCTACGGCGACCCCCTGGAATCTCCGCAGAGAGAATCTTACTGGGGCAACGTAAATCCCATCGGGCCGCGCGGAGTTTACGACGAAGCCAAGCGATTCGCCGAAGCCATGACAATGGCGTACCGCCGTTACCACGGCCTCGACACTCGCATCGTCAGAATATTCAACACTTACGGTCCGCGTATGCGTCTCAACGACGGGCGCGTCGTTCCCAATTTTATATATCAGGCGCTCAATAAAAAACCGCTCACCGTCTACGGCGACGGAAAGCAAACGAGAAGTTTCTGCTACGTCTCGGATTTGGTGGATGGTATATACCGCCTGCTTCTTTCCGGAATGCAAGAGCCTGTCAATATCGGAAATCCCGAGGAGCGCACGATAAACGACTTCGCGCGCGTCGTTCTTGAACTTACCGGGTCGAAAAGTAAAATAGTTCACAGGCCGCTTCCCGTTGACGACCCGAAGGTGAGATGCCCTGATATATCGAAAGTAAGAAAAAAACTCGGTTGGGCGCCCAAAGTTT
>JASEHK010000253.1 GCA_030018875.1 Endomicrobiia bacterium
ATGCGACCGCAACAAAATTGGCGAATAGCAATTCGCCCGCTACACCTTTTTCACTTTTTCACCTTTTCACTCTATTACTTTTTCGCCCTTTCACTTTTTTGTATAATCCCCGCATATGCTTACCACAATGTCGGCCGAGGATATCCTCGCAATAGTTAGATCCGTCCATCGCAACCCCCACTACGTTCTGGGTATGCATCCCGTCGAGACCAAGACGCCCGACGGGGATAAAAAATGCGTTGCTGTCCGCGCGTTTTTTCCGGACGCCAAGGAACTGCGCGTAATCGCCTCGTCTGACGAAACAAAATCCTGGGAGGCCGACAAGATACACCCCGACGGACTTTTCGAAGCGATAATCTGGGAGCGCCCCGAGAATTTCCGTTACAAGTTGAAGATATTGAATTACGCGGGCGGCGAGTGGGTCACCGAGGACGCCTACGAGGAATGGATAAATGATTTGACGGGATACGATCGCTATCTTTTCGCCCGGGCGACACATTATAAAATCTACGAAAAAATGGGCGCGCACATCCGCACAGTCAACGGCAAGCGCGGGGTTTTTTTCTCGGTCTGGGCGCCCAACGCGGCGCGCGTATCCGTCGTCGGAAACTTCAATAACTGGGACGGGCGCAAAAACCCTATGGACCTCATTAAGGATTCGTCGGGAGTATGGGTGCTGTTTCTGCCCGGCCTCAATGTCGGAGACCTTTATAAATATGAGATAAAGACCGGCTCGGGCGATGTCATACTGAAATCCGATCCTTACGCTATTCTCTCTGAGCAACGTCCCAAGACCTCGTCGGTAGTTCACACTCTCGAAGATTATAAATGGTCCGACGACGAATGGCTCGAAAAACGCCGGACTCAGGATTTGCTCAACCGTCCGATGAGCATTTACGAAGTCCACCCGGGCTCGTGGCGGCGTTCCGGCTCGGAGCCGGAAAAGTTTTTATCTTACCGCGACCTCGCCGCCTCGCTCGTGCCCTATGTCAAAGAAATGGGGTTCACCCACATACAGCTTATGCCTATTGCCGAGCATCCGCTCGACGAATCATGGGGTTATCAGGTTACGGGATATTACGCGCCGAGTTCGCGCTTCGGCGAGCCGCGGGATTTGCAGTTTTTCGTAGACAAATGCCACGAGGCGGGCATAGGAGTCCTTTTAGACTGGGTGCCAGGGCATTTTCCAAAAGACGCCCACGGACTGCGCCGCTTCGACGGCACGGCGCTTTACGAGCACGAAGACCCCAGATTGGGCGAACATCCCGACTGGGGAACGCTCATCTTCAACTACGGCCGCCACGAGGTCAAAAATTTTCTGATATCGAACGCGCTTTACTGGATTGACAAGTTCCATTTCGACGGACTCAGGGTGGACGCCGTCGCCTCGATGCTTTACCTCGACTACGGCCGCAAGGCCGGGCAGTGGCTGCCGAACCGTTACGGCGGAAAAGAAAACCTCGAGGCGATAGAGTTTTTGAAGCACCTTAACTCCGTCATATACCAGTATTTCCCGGGCATTATGATGATAGCCGAGGAGTCAACGTCGTGGGCGGGGGTTTCGCGCCCGGCTTATCTGGGGGGCTTGGGTTTCGGTTTCAAATGGAACATGGGCTGGATGCACGACGTTTTGGACTATATAAAGGAAGACCCTGTTCATAAGAAATACCACCACAATCGGCTGACATTCGGACTCCTCTACGCATGGAGCGAGAACTTCATTCTGCCGTTCTCCCACGACGAAGTCGTGCACGGAAAAGGTTCTCTCATCAATAAAATGCCGGGCGACTACTGGCAGAAGTTCGCCAATTTAAGGACGCTCTACACTTTTATGTGGACGCATCCGGGCAAGCAGATGATTTTCATGGGGCAGGAGTTCGGCCAGTTCGCCGAGTGGAACTGCCGCAAATCTCTCGACTGGCATCTTTTGGATTTCGACAAACATCGCGGCCTTCAGGCCTGCGTGCGCGACATAAACTCCGTCTACGTCCGCGAAAAAGCGCTTTGGCAGAAAGACTTCAC
>JASEHK010000254.1 GCA_030018875.1 Endomicrobiia bacterium
GAATTCGATTTTGTTCGTCATATTTTTTTCCTCAACATTTCTTTTCAAAAAGCATCGTTCCACCATTTCGTCAAAGATTGAAACATTCCTTGCTTGGATCCGCGCCTCGGGGAAGACGGCCTGGCGTCGCCGAAGTGATATTTAAGAAGGCTGATGGCCGTGTGATACGTGGGGTTGTTGAGTATTTCCGACGGGCCGTTGACGTCGCACGCCGCGGCGATGCGCGCCGAGAGTTTGAGCCATTCCATAAAAGCCTCGTCTATGTGACTGAGGCGGGACCCTCCGCCGGAGAGCACCGCGCCGCCCGCGAAGAGGTCTTGCGAGTAGCCTATCTTGTTGCCGGCGTCCGAGAGAAAAGTGACTATCTGGTCGAGGCGCGACTCTATCGGCGGGATTATTTCCGCGCGCTTCACTTCGCGCGTGGTTTTCCCGTCAATGCCGGTATACGCGATTTTCTGCGAGGCCTCGTCGGTCTTCATAAGTTTTTTCATAGCCGTGCCGTATTTTTCCTTGATTTCCGCGGCCGTCTTTGAGTTTGTCTTCAGAAAATGGGCCAGATCTTTGGTTATGTTGTCGGAGCCGATCTCTATTTCGCTCGAACTGCGTATGACGCCGTTTTGATAAAGCACCAATCCGGTCGAAAGACCGCCGATGTCCACGAGCATACAGCCGAGATCTTTTTCCTCCTGAGTCACGACGAGTTCGCCCAGCGACAGAATCCCGTGTATGAATTCTATCACTTCGAATCCCGCCTTTGCGATGGCCTTTTGTATGTTGTTGAGATGGTCAGAGGAAGCCGTGACCACGTGTATGTCGGCTTCCAGATGAGTGCCGTCCATTCCGACCGGGTTGGATATGCCGGTCTGGCTGTTGACGGTAAAACTTTGCGGTATCGAATGTATTATCTCTCTGTCGGCGGACAGCCGTACGTTCATCTTGGCGTTTTCGATGACGTGCTCCACATCTTCTTCGGTGATTTCCTTGTCGGTGCGCGATATCGCCAGAGTGCCTCGGCTGTTGTGAGATTCCAGATGAGCTCCCCTGAGCGCGACATAGAGTCTGCGGAGCACCTGATCGGATGCCTCCTCCGCCGCCTCGACGGCGGCCTTGACCGCGGCCGAGGCCTCGCGGACGTCCATCACTACGCCGTTCTTGATGCCTCTGGTTTCGACGCGGCCGACGCCCAGCACTTCTATTGCGCCCGCATCCGTCGGTCTGCCCACGACACATATCACATGGGAGCTACCCAGATCAACGCTTCCTACTATGTCTTGTTTCGCCATTTCATTTCTCCGTCAGTGGACGCATTATTTTAATGATTATATCTTTTTGCCGCGCGGCATTACAACAACGCGCTCAAGCGTTTTTGCCGATTGCGTGATGTCGAGATATTCGCATCCGCCAAATCTCTTTTCGGCGTCGTTCAGCACGGTCTCTATGCGCTTGACGCGCTCGGTGATGAGTGCGCGGGCCGTTTTGGACGACGCCCTCTCCAAGTCCGCATTCGGGACGTCGCCCCAGAGTATCAGTGTTCCGTCGTCGAGTGTAAGGCGCAGGGAGACCGCGTCGAGCGAGATTTTTTTGATGCGAACTTTGAATGCCGGCGCGGCCGCGCCCAGAGCGTTCAGAAACGAGATTATCCCGTCGGCGGATTCATCGGGCGCGTTCTCTATTACAGGCAGATTATTGAGTTCTTTATCCGTGGGTTCAAAGCGGGCCTGTCGGCGGTCCACGGCCTCGGGCCGTCCGCTTTTGCCGACGATAAGCGCGACCGCGGAGCGTTCGGTGATTCTGACGAGGATTTTACCCGGAGGGATTCTTCGGAATGATATTTTCTCTATGCGCGGATGTTTTTCCTTTACGCCGGCGAAGACGCTCTTGTAGTCGGCGAGCCATAAGGTGGATTTTCTGAGCGGTTCGAGGCGAGCGGTCACGGTTTCGCCGGCGATGTCGCGGAGACCTTCTACGGCGATTTCTTTTATGGCGAAGCGCTCCGAGTTAAGATAATCGGAAAC
>JASEHK010000255.1 GCA_030018875.1 Endomicrobiia bacterium
GACGACCGCGAAGGCCGCCTCGACGGCTCCGCCGAAAACATATGACACCAGAATTATCCAAACGGCCCGAAGGCCGAAAAAATACACGGCCGCGGCGGCCGCCGGTATAAGCGCGACTATTACCGTCGAGATATATCTTTTTACGCCGAGATTGTCGAGAATGTGCGGCGGACCCGATGTCCGCGACGGCGTCCCGAAGAAAAACTCGTCGAGAGCGTTTATGACGGGCGCCAGCCGCTTGGGCGAATTCCGGTAAAGCATATCAACGAAAATTCTTGCCGGTTTCACTTTATTCCCCTGTATTCTTCCAGTCCTTTCAAATCAAAATACGGCAGCACGCACAACGACTGGTCGCAGCCCATATTGATGAGTTTCTCCTTGCCGTCTTTTATTTCGGCGGCCAGAGGAATCTTGGACGGGCACACGTAACTGCACATATTGCAGTCGATACAGTTGAAAATTCCGTATCTCAAAAGCGACTCGTCTATCATGTTTTTTTTGACGTGGTGGTAAAGAAAATGCGGCTCAAGGGCCACGGGGCAGGCCTCGCGGCAGAAATTGCAGAACACGCACGGACGTTCTTCGCCGTGCAAGTTCGTGTCGGCTCTTTTGGGACGTCCGCTCAGCGCCGACGGAAAAGTCGAGGAAAAAGAATCCATATCGGCTCCGGCGGCCAGAAAAGACATAAAACGTCTTTCGGAATCTTCCGGTATCGCTATGATGTGCGTGAAGGTTTTATCCACGGGCAAAGACAGGTCGCTGAGAGACGGCCCCGTCAGCGGACTGTTGAGAATAAACCTGGAGTTTAGTCCCTCTTGACGGAAATTTTTGACGATAAAATCAAGCGGCGTCCCCACCCTGACTTTAACGTGCGGATTGGATTTAAATCCCGGACCGCACAGCGCCATAATCCTTGATACCATCGGCATTCCGTCGGCGACGGCGTCGTATACCGCCAATGCCGCCTGAATGTTCAGAACTACGACTCCTATGGTGGCGGCCGAATATCCGTAGGGGAATTTTTTTCCGAGAATCGTGGGCACAAGAACCTCGTCGTAACCCTGAGGATATTTCGAGGGACAGACGTATGTTCTCACGCTTGACGGGTCGCTCAGAAGTTTTGCGAGTTGTTCGCCGAGTTGCCCGCAATTTTCTCCCAGCGCCAGATGTATGCGGGCCCGGGGCATTATTCTTTGGAGTATTCCGAGCGATTCGGCAAGATGAAATATTCTTTTTCCGCCCAGCAAAACATTCAGCGAAAGATTATAAACCTCGGAGCCGACGCCGTGCACGATTACGTCGGAGACCTCATCGGGCGGGATTATGGAACTTTTGTATCTTGTGGGTATGCCCTCTCTGTCCAAAGAACTCGCCCCCGAAAGATACACGAGTTCTTCTATTTTTTCGTCCGGCAGATCCCGCCAGCGCTCGCCCGCGGCGCCTTCAAGCCGCAGGACATTTTGCTCCGCGGCGGCGGACGTATCTATGACCATCGCCGAAATTTCGCGGCGGAAATAATTTATTTTTTTTATCTCCGTTACGGTTCCCGCAGCGCTTGAATGAACGGGGCTCGACACTATGGCGTCGTCTCTGCCTATTATTTGACCCGCCCGCACTTTTTCACCCGCGACGACGACAGGCCTGACCTCTGTGCCGAATCCCTGTTTCAGCGGTATTATCAACTTGGGCGACAGCCCCGCTTCCACGAGGGAATCTTCCGGCTGCCCCCGATACTTCCCGAAGACATGTCCCCCTTTGAATGTTTTGCGTATCGGCATATTTTTCCGCGCTCGGCGCTACAATTATATATTGTATACCAAATTGGTATAGTTTAAATTATACAGATATTATGCTAAATTAGGCAGGGAGTAGGAAGTGGGAAATGGCGTAAACGGGTGAAAAGGCAAAGAGGTGAAAAAGTGACAAGGGCGTGTATTCGAGGTCTTGGCTTGATTTTTGAGGAGGGTCGTTGAAACCTTATCAC
>JASEHK010000256.1 GCA_030018875.1 Endomicrobiia bacterium
CTTGAATGCTCCCCCCTAATCCCTGCCTACTAATCCCTGCCTACTGTTCTTTAACCGGTTGCTTCGGCCAAGAGAAATTTGAAGACCTTTTCTCTTAAAATATCGTGTTTTATCCGCGACTCGTCGTCGCGCCATCTTTTTTCGAATGCCGAGACGTCCTTTTCGTAAACGCTTTTAAGCGCATCGCGGGTCTTCTTGACGTCCTCGTCGGTAACGGCGATTTTTTCGGTTTCGGCGATTTTGTCGTAGACGTAGAAAAGCCGCACGGACTCTCTTGCCTCGTCGGCCGCCTGCTTTTCGAACTCCTGCTTGCGCTTGTTCCATTCGGCTTCCGTAAGACCGTTGGACGAGAAATAATTTTTCATCGTATCGAGGAGCGATTTCGCGTAGTCCGCCGCTATCGTTTCGGGCACGTCGAACGGATTGTTTTTAAGAAGAACTTCGTCTATCTGCCGCCTCAAATCGTCGCGCGACTGCTTCTCGCGCTCGGCTTTCATCGCGGCGCTCACGGCTTCTTTGAGATTGTCCATGTTCTCGTATCCGAGATCCTTGGCGAACGCGTCGTCGGCGGCGGGCAGAATCTTTTTCTTCACTTCTTTCACCGTGAACTTCAGCCGTCCTGTCTTGCCGCGCAGTTCGGGCGCGGGATAATCCGTCGAGAAAGGGACTTCTATTTCTTTGGAGTCGCCTATTTTGGTTCCTATGATTGCGTCATTCAAACCCTTTATGTTGGCTGGATTCGAAATGTCAACGAGATGGTTTTGGGCGGAGGCCTTCTCGAGTTTCTTTCCGTCGCTCTCGAGTGAATAATCTATCACGGCGAAACCGTCTTTCGAGACCGCGCCCGCCAGATCGCTTACGAGCGAAGCGTTGCGTTCCGTCAGAGCCTTGATTCTCTCTTCTATTTCGGCGTCGGCGACCGAGATTTTTTTGCGGGAGGCCTTTATTTTTTTATAGTTCTTGACGGAAAACTCCGGATGGCATTCCACCGCCGCCGAAAACTTCATATCCTTCCCCGGCTCGTATGAAAACTCGGTTACCGACGGCGCTCCGACGGGGCGGATTTTTTTGTCTTCGAGATACCCGTATATGGCGTTTGCGGAAAGGCGATTTACGGCGCGCTCCTCAGCCGTGCGGGCGAACTCCCTTTTGATGATGGCCATCGGAGCCTTTCCCTGACGGAAACCCGGCACGCGGGCATCTTTTTGTATCTCGTCAAAGATGCGCTCCACGGCCTTATCTACTTCGTCGGCGGCGACCTCGAAAGACAGGGTCAGTTTACAAGATTCCCTCGATACCATTTTAGCGTTGCGCTTTTCCATTTTTTTTGCCTTTCTTATTTTAATGCCCTCGGCAGGAGTCGAACCTGCAACCCCGTTAGGAGATGTGGTCCTAAGCCACACGCGTATGCCAGTTCCGCCACGAGGGCGCCGTGTTTACGGTGATTCCCGGCCCGTTCCGTCGGGAAAACAAAAATACGCCCAGAGGGAATCGAACCCCCAACCTACGGATTAAGAGTCCGCTGCTCTACCAATTGAGCTATGGGCGCGTCATTACGAAAATCATTTAAAATACGCGGATTTTTTAGTTCCACGGTTTTTTTGTTATTTTCTCCCGACCCCGTCGCGCGTCTTGTTTTCAAGAATTCAAAAGTATTTCTCACCAGGGTGTTCATGGGGATAAATCTGCGCTCGTTGTTTTTGGTGTTTCTGACGGGACTTATCTTTTTACGATAACGTTTTCCGTGATGCCAATAATCAATGAACCAATTTCCGTTTTTCTTGAGCAGTCCCATTTTCGTGTACCTGCCTTGGGTTATTATACAAAATCAAACGGTTTTATCGAAGTCGAGGGGCTTATTTTCTTCGGCTCTATCCACCGCTCCAAATCTTTTATGTCGAGCCAAAGCGTTTGAAAGTCATCGGCATCTTCTTTTTCCG
>JASEHK010000257.1 GCA_030018875.1 Endomicrobiia bacterium
ATCATAATTTATCAGACGGCGCTTTAGAGTTTCCGCGCGTTTCTTATGAACGCCATCATCTTGTCATAATCTTTTCTTCTGGGCAGACGCTCAAGGCCGCTGGATACGTCAACGGCATACGGCCCGCCGGACTTTCGGGCGGCTTCCGCGACGTTGTCGGGATTAAGTCCGCCGGCGAGAAATATCTTCGCGCCCGTTCTGGACGCCTCCGCCGCGATGGCCCAGTCGAAGGTTTCGCCTGTTCCGCCGGCCGCCGACACGGAGGCGGCGTCAAGCAAAATAAAATCCGCGACGCCGAGATATTCCTTTATCTTCTCCACGACGGAAATATCGCCCGCGGCGAAGGCCTTTATTATCGCCGCCTGCGAGCCCGCCTTCGCGAGAGTATCTCTTAAAGCCGCGCAATATTCGAGCGATTCGTTGCCGTGGAGTTGCACGGCCGAGAGGCCGCATTTCTTCGCGGCTTTTGCCACATCCGCCGACGGCGCGTCCACGAAAACGCCGACGGTGGCGGCTATGCCGCGGATGGCATCGGAGATTTTTTTGGCGTTTGCGACGGAAACATTGCGCGGCGAGGACTCGTGAAAAACGAAACCGATATAATCGTAACCCATAGATACCGCGAGTTTCGCGTCTTCAAGATTTGTTATGCCGCATATTTTGACTTTAATCATTTTTTCGATGCGCCACATTCAACATCGAAGAGCATCGCCGATGCCTCCGATATTATTTCCGAGAGTTTTTCTCCCGAGCGAGGATGTCTCATAAGAACCGAGCCGATAAGAAAGGCTATATGGCCTTTTCCCCTCGCGCCGCGAAGTCGAATGATGTCGGCGCCTGTCCTGATGCCGCTTTCGGCGACGGCGCAGACGCCCGACGGTATCTTTCCGAGGAGCATTGCAGTTCCCGCCGAGTCAACTTCGAAGGTGTCGAGATTCCGGCTGTTTACCCCCACGAGACAATCCACGCCCGAGGCGAGCACCCAATCGAGTTCTTTTTCGTCGTGCGTCTCGGCCAGGACGGCCATTCCCAAAGAGCGCGCGGCGTCCGCCATGATGAGGAAATCGTCGTCGGAAAGCACCTTTTTGATGAGCAGAACGGCGTCGGCCCCGAAATGACGCGCTTCGAAAATTTGATACACGTCAACCATAAAATCTTTTCTCAAAATAGGCGTGTCCGGCGCTCCTTCGCGGGCTTCTATGAGATGATAAAGGTCTCCGCCGAAATACATCTCCTCGGTCAAAACAGATATCGCGGCCGCGCCGGCCGAAGCGTAATCGGCGGCGGCGGACTTGGTATCGCACAAAGGCCGAATCAAACCTGCCGACGGAGATGACTTTTTTATCTCCGCTATTACGCGAATTTGCGGTTTTTTGAGCGCCGCGGCAAAATCCATCGGCGGACGCAAGTCTTTGGAGCGCGCCGCCTCTGTCACGGCGGCTTCGCTCATTCGACTTTTTGCGCGTCGGACACGCTCTCTCTGGAGTTCAGTTATCTTCTTCAAAAATGAGTTCATGGGAGATGACGGCGCAAAACACGGATATTATATAAAATTCGATGTTTTTTTGAGGAAAAATAAACCAAAAAAAGAAAAAGGCGGGCGCCGACTGAGCGGGGTGTCGCCGACGCGCCGCCTTTAAAAATGGGCGGGGACTATTTGTTCTCGGATTTAGATTCTTCTATAACGTAACCTCTGCCGTAAACGGACCGGATATCAACGCCCGTGTTTTTTATTTTTTGTCGTATGGACGCCGCGTGCCGGTCAACCGCGCGCGTGCAGGTCTCGTCGGCGCGAGTGTTCAGGGAAGATAGTATTTCCGAGCGCGGACAAACACGGCCGCGGTTTCTGGCAAGATACAGAAATACCGCGAACTCCAATGGGGTCAGAGTTATCCGGAAACGGCCGAGAAATATCTCGTGCCCGTCGGGCCTT
>JASEHK010000258.1 GCA_030018875.1 Endomicrobiia bacterium
CATCCTTTTTCCCAGAGCGCCATGGCTCATCTTTTGCCCGTCCACAGGCCGTGGGGCGGCACAAAACAAGCCAAAATGCTTTTTCCCACCGCCGGCGGCGAGATAATAGGTCTAGATCCGTTTGATCCTGCTCTGCCGGCGAAGCACGGCCTTATTATCGGATCCACTGGCGCCGGCAAGTCCTTTACCACGAATTATGTCCTGACTAACTTTCTGGTCGAATCGCAAAAAAATCATGTCGTCATAATCGACGTGGGCGGAAGTTATAGAAAACTCTGCGACGTTTTCAACGGGCAGTATGTAGATATCAATTTTTCAGACGAGTATGCTTTTAATCCTTTTCCGTCCAAGAAATTCTTTTATAAAAACGGCCAGGTGGAACCCGACGAAATGCTTTTTATGCAACTTATACTTCAAAAAATGCTCCAGCGGCCGGCGTTGTCCGGAAGAGAGCAGATGATAATTGAAAACACCATCAAAACCGTCTATGAAAAAGCGCCCGGGGATGTCGTTACTCTGGGTGATTTTGTCGGCGGCTTGAAAGAATACCCGGGCGACGAGGATGACCGCTCTACGGCCGTTTCCTTTTTTAAGGACCTCGGACCGTGGGTGAGCGGAAGATATGCGGTTCTCCTAAACAACCCGCGCTCCAAACTTTCGCTTGACCCCAGCAAGCGCCTCGTTGTCTTTGACCTTCAAAAACTCAAAGACGACAAAGTGTTGGCGCCGGTGATGTTTTTTGTTATAAGGTCGGCCATTTACAGCCGCCTGGCCGATCTGCGCTTAAAGAAAATCGTCGTTATTGACGAGGGGTGGCAGTTCTTCTCCGACGAATCCGGCTCGGAGTTAATCGAAAACTTATACAGAACCGCCAGGAAATTCGAGGGCGCCGTGTTTTCCATTTCGCAGAGTCCCGAAGATTTTTTGAACACTCCGGCTGCCAACTCGATCATCGGCAACTCGTACACAAAATATCTCTTGAGGATCACGGCTAAGCACGAACTTCTTGATAAGTTCGGGCTTACGCTTCCTGAGATAGGCGAGGTGCAATCGCTCGATATGGTTCCCGGCAAGTACTCCGAAGCGCTTTATAAGTTCAATGAACACTCGATAGTTTTGAGGGTCGTGCCGAACAAATTAGATTACTGGATATGCACTACAAACGCCGCCGACAGAAATACCGAGAACGATTTGAAGAAAAAGTATCCCGGCAAATCGCTTTCGGAAATATTACTGATGCTTGGCGAGGAGGAATTATGAAAAAGACAGCGGTTGTTTTTTTGTCGGGATTTTTTTTGATTGGCTGTGCGACTTTAAGGGACATTGGTAAACCCAACTGGGCGCCTTACGGTTCCATCGCCTATCCGCCCAAGTCGAAGGATGCGGTCGTGGACATATACGACACACAAATGCCGAAAGTGCCGTATATTGAAATAGGGCATATTTCGAAAGAAACAACGGACGATCAGCAAACGGCCATGAAAGATGTGCTTGCCCGCGCGCGGGAAAAAGGCGCGGATGGAATAATTTTCAAGGGACATAAGTTTATAAGGCGTGGAGAGAGAATGGCGGTGAACTGGTATATGATAGAGGCTGTCGCGATACAATATCGCCAATAATCCGGCAGGAGGAACGCCGTATGAAAGCGCTCTTTTTTTGTGTTGTTTTTTTGAGCATGATCGGCTCTGCCGAGGCATTTTTTTACGAGCTCGTCAAAACGGGAGTTGACTCGATCGGAAAAAGCGTAGACGCTATCAGTGAAGAAGTGTTCAGAAAGACCATGGTCGCTAAAACCATGGAAAATGTAGCCTACCTGCAAAAGAATTTTGACGAGAGCAAACGGTTTTATGACGAGATGAGAATGATACAAGAGAATCCCGCGAGCCTTGGCAATTATACTCAAAGTGAAATGATACGT
>JASEHK010000259.1 GCA_030018875.1 Endomicrobiia bacterium
GAGAGCCGCCAGCGCGAACGTTATTTTTTTATCAATATTCATTATTGATGTCCTCCGATAAGATTCCGCCGACGCAAGATTACGGGATATGGCATTATTCCCCTGCGGCGACAGGATGCATCTGCCGACCTCGACTATCTCTTCCCCCAGTTGAGTTTTTCGCGCAGCGTCCCGAAGAATTTTTTGGACGGGTTCACCGCCAGAAGAAACTTCTTTGCCGATGCGCGGATTTTGAAACCGTCGCTCAGGTTTTCGAGCGCGAGTATGCCGTCGGCGAATACCGAGAGCGCGCCCGCCGTCGCCGTGTTTTTGTCCGAGCGCCTTATCTCGACGGTATGTTCGGTTGATATTATCAACGGTCTCTGAGTCAGAGTGTGTGGCGATATCGGAGTGATTATGAAAGCGTCGAGATGGGGGTGGATTATGGGTCCGCCGGCGGAAAGAGAGTATGCCGTCGAGCCCGTGGGGGTGGCTATTATGACGCCGTCTCCGACGTAATCGGCCAGAAATTCCCCGTTGACCGATACGCTTATGGCGGCTGGTTTGCCGTCGAGCCCGCCCCTTTTGACGACGCACTCGTTCAACGCGCGCTCGACGCGGCCGTCGCTCAGGCGGATGTCGAGCATGGTTCTTTTTTCGACGGAGAACCCTTTTTTGAGGAAACTTTCAAGAAGCGCTATAAGTTCTTTGGGAGGGGTGTCGGCCAAAAATCCGAGACGGCCGATATTGACGCCCAGCACAGGAACGCCGGCCGAAGACGCATCGCGCGCCAAAGATAAAAGAGTGCCGTCTCCGCCCAAAGATATTATAAGGTCGGCGACGGACATCCGCGCGCCGGTTTCACTTATTTGACAGGATATTCCACTTCCCACTTCCCACTTCCCACTTCCCACTTTGACGCCGGGCTCGCTTATTTGACAGGATATTCCCCTCGACGCGCACCATTTTTCGATTTGACCGAGCACGGAGAGAGAACTTTCATTGGACGAATTGTAATGGACCGCGATTTTTTTGATTTTTCGTGTCATCTTTCTGACTCCCGGTAATAGCGCGCGTCTTAATCAGCGCGCGGGCTTCCGTTTTGCCGTCTTTGCGAATCTCGAACTCGACGGCTCCTGTTTCGTCCAGAAAAAACCGTTTTTTTCGATGTCCCTCGTCCGACCGCCTGCCGCTCGACGGGGTGTTTCTCTTGGCGCGAGCATTTGCCGAAGATAGCATCGAAATATCAGGTTTCAAATTTATTATAGCATAATCCGCCCCGAGGTTTTCAATGATAATCGGCGCCGCGCCCTTGCCGCTGCGCGGAATTTTGACTATTACAGCGCCTCGAGCGACACTTCGCGGATTGTTTGTATCAACGATGTCGTCGTCGGATATTCTTTTGGCGAAGCGTTCTTCGAACTCATCATCCGCCCCTGCCGCGAAGTAAACACGCGCGCCCGCGGTTTTTGCCATCAGCCTGTGGGCGTTCCTTCCCGGGACAAAATCAAGCCGCGCGGCCTTGAGAGCGACGATGGAAAAATCGCGCGCGGACATTCGCCAGGGCGCCCATATTTCAATCACGGGTATTCTTTTTTTATCGAGAGTTTCCATAAGCGAGATATATTCCGGCCAAAGCGATATATCGTGATTCACATAAACCCGTGTTACAGGTATTTCGCGTATTATTTCTTCGAGCGCGCCGTATCTGGAAAGTTCGGCTCCGGTTATGAAAACGGCGTCAAGCCGCCTGATATTTCTGGTTTTCAAAAACGGAATGTACGACTCCGCCGCCGCCGAGCGCGAAGGGTCCCACCGTCCGCCGGCATCTATGAGTATGTTAGTATAGCCGGGTATTTCAATCAGAGAACATTCCCCCTCGGAACTTATAAAAGTTATGCGCGTCGCACTGTTGGAATTCCATTTAGGTCGCG
>JASEHK010000025.1 GCA_030018875.1 Endomicrobiia bacterium
CTCTGCCCAAAGTACCCGCACATCCATTTGCGCATCTCCGCCGATTGATTGTGCGTTCTAACGGATATTATACAGTCCGTATAATAAGCAACGGCGGACTGTCTCTTTCCGTATAATACTTCGACTGTTTATTGATATTACTCAAAATTCTCGCCGATTTTCCATACGCCTTTCTCCCGAAAGGCCGGGATGTTTTGGCGGCGGGCGGCATTGGTAATAGCCGGCGCGGACTTATCGTGTTTTTTGGTAAATTCGGAAAGCCGGATAATTTTGTCACCCTTAAGATAAGTGATGCGCTTATGCAACGCCTCCATTAAGGCCAGCGATACAACTTTCTCCATCGTTTTGGCGTTTTTATCGTCGCGGTAATCGCCGAAAGATTTATAGTATTCCTTCTTCTCACGATTCCGGATAATAATCATAGGGAAACCAAGCCGCTGAAGATGAAAGCAGATAAGGATGCGGCCAATGCGGCCGTTGCCGTCGCAAAATGGATGGACGGTTTCAAAATCCAAGTGGAACTTTGCGATTTTATCCAAAAAATATGCCGAGAAATCGCTCGTGTATTCGGTAATAACAGCATCTATCATTCGCTCTACATGCTCCGGCGCAGGCGCGACGTGCGTGCCGACCCGGACATATTCTCCCTTTGTGCGGAAGCGGCCGGCAATTTTGTCGTCAATGACGACGATAAGCATTTGGTGTAAAAGTAAAATAACTTCCCTGTTGACTTCGGTCTCTTTGGATTTATTGCGAATGTAGCCGATGACGCGGGCAAGATTTTTTGCCTCGTAAACTTCGCGCAGGGAAACATCTCTGGCGACTTCCATATCCAAAAGAATTTTTTCGGTCTCCTTGAGAGTGAGGGTTGAGTTTTCGATGGCATTAGAGTTATAGACACTCTCCGGCACTTCGGCCTCGTCAATCATAACCAAAAGCGAGTCCTTGCCTTTGCGGAGAACGTCATATTCGGCTTTCAAGGCCTGAATCCTGTCTTTGATTGGTTTTGTTATAGCCATAGGTTTGGTTAATATTATACGTTCATCATAGTCCTTTCAGCTTAAAAAGTCAATATTTAGTGAATAATGCCCATATATTGCTTCCAATTCACTAAATTTTTGCTGATACAAAACTATGCGCAATCGGCGAAAAAGCCGATTTTGTCCAGTAAATTAACTATGGTGGTTAAAAAATAAATTATCCGCGACCTGTCAAACAATCTTCGCTGTTTGCCGTCGGCGCAAAACAAACATAATGTCATCGGAAAAGAAAATCTTGAATATGCCGCGGAAAAATCAAATCTTGACGCCGAGAGCGAGGGCCAGCGCCTCGGCTTTGTGCGCGGTTTCGCGGTATTCGCACAGAGGTTTTGAGTCGGCGACTATGCCTGCGCCCGCATAAAACTCCGCGAGTAGGGGGGTCTTTATTATTGTTCTTATCAATATGTTAAGTTCCATGTCGCCCGTCGGAGAAAACCATCCGGCGGACCCGCAGTAGGGGCCGCGAGCAACGGGTTCGACCTCGTCTATTATTTCTATTGCCCGTATCTTCGGACAGCCGGTTATAGTGCCGCCGGGAAACATTGTCCCCAGAATATCTCTTTGCGTAACGCCTCTTTTCAGACGACCGCAGACGTTCGAGACTATATGAGTTACGTGAGAATATTTTTCGAGAACCATTTTTTCGTTGACACGGACGGTTGACGGGCGCGAAACCCGTCCTATATCGTTGCGCTCGAGGTCAACGAGCATTATATGCTCGGCGCGCTCCTTGGGGTCGAGGAGAAGTTCCGCGCCCAAACGGCGGTCATCCGGAGGGGTCAGACCGCGGGGGCGCGTTCCGGCGAGCGGTCTTGTTTCTATGATGTCGCCGCGACGGCGAACGAGCAACTCAGGAGAGGATGAGATTATTTCAACATCATTGAATTTCAGATAACAGGCGTAGGGAGAAGGATTTATCCGACGGAGGGCGAGGAATGTATCTTTTCCGTCGAGCGAGGTGGCGCTCGGCGACGGCGAGCGCGCGTCAAGGGGGACACACCATCGGCGGGCGATGTTGGCCTGAAAAATGTCGCCGGCCGCGATATAGTTTTTTACTTTGCGAACGGCGCGGGAAAAAGACGCGGCGGTAAAATCCGGAGCGGTTGTCAAATGAGGATGAGCGCGGCGGGTCAAGGGTGAGGCGCGAAAAGGCGAAGGGCGTAAGCCGCGCGGCGAAGGCGACGGAAGTTTTATGTCACCCAAATTTTTTGCTGCGACGGATTTACTCTGTCCGGCGCAAAACAAAAATGCCCGACGGGACGCGGAATCGAACGCCGCGAATGCTCCGGGAATAACGAATGCCGCAGAGGGCGCTTCGGGAAGGGGCTTGGAGCGGAGTTTGATTTTTTCGAAAAATCCGAGACATTCGTATGAAAGATACCCGACCGCGCCGCCGCAAAAAGGGGCATGTTTAGAGTCGGCGGGCACGATTTTTTTTACGCGGTCGAGAGCGTGTTCAAGCGCGGCTTTTCCGGCGACGGACACGGAGCTCCCGAAGGACGGAATGATTATTGTTTCAAGCGGTTCGCCGACGGAGACGTATGAAACAAGGCCGCCGGAATCCGCCGAACTCGCGTTATCCATAAAAAAAGATGAAGACGCGGCGGGAAGCGAGACGAAAAACTCCGAGGGACCGGACCAGGGGATTTCCCGCGAGGCGTAAAATATATTTTTATTTTTTGTCAAAGACATTTATGTTTTGAAGTATTCGGGAGGATGCGAAAGATTTTTTTATTCCTTCGGCGGCCGACGGCAAACGCCGGACGGCGAAAGACGAAATCCACAGGGCCGCCGCCGCGAAGACCACCGCGCCGAGCCCGCGATTTATTGCGCCGAGCATAATCATATCGGCTATTTTTGTGATAATGGCGGCAATGATATAAATCGCGGCGAGCGCCAAAATCCACGACGCGAAAACGGCTACGCGCGGCCCCGTCACGGTATCGCCCGCGAATAATGCGATGCGGGAAACCACCAGAGAATACGCCGTCGGCGCGAGCGCGCCGGCGGCCAAAGGCGCGGCGAGCATAATGGCTATTTTTACGGCGCCAAGACGCCAGCCGATAAATGCGGCGAGTCCGATTACTGCGATTAATATTATGTTGTGCGGGGTCATTGTTTTCGCTGATGTTTCACTAAATAATGGATACACCGGCCGGCGCCTTTGGTGAAAATTCAGTGCGGGTAAACGACAAATCCGGCGTAAACCTTTGGGTAAAAGTAGGTTGATTTTTGAGGCATATGCGCTCTGCGCCGCGATATTTCAATAATGGCCTTCATCGGAGGCGGCGGGAGTATAACGGCGAGTTTTTTTTCTCTGTCGGCCGCTTGCATTGCCTCGCGCTCGGAGCTGGTGTATCTCATTTGATCCGGGCGCACTCCCGAAAGAAGCGTCGCGGCGGCAACCGAGGGAGCGATATACGCAAGCGCTCGCGGGACGACACGAGGCAGACCGTCCGTAAGTATTTTTTTATTTTTGACGCGGAGGTAAAGCGTTTTTCCGTCGAGCCTGATTTTTAAGGGCTGGGGTATGACGCAGGAAGAGACGCTTTTGCGCTCCAACTGCTTGAAGCGCGAGGCGGAAACAATATCGAACAATTTGAGTTTCGCTTCGAGATTCTCGGGAACGGGCGCGATTCTGTGGGTTGGCAGCACGACGGTTCCCTCGTCGAACGCGCCGGTTATAAATCCCAGAACGTATCTTGCGGCGGGATTTGAACCGGTAAGACTATAACGCCATGCGACATCGTAACGGTGATGGCCGTCGGCTATGTAAAGTCGTTTGTTTTTAAAAAAGCTTTCCACGACGGCGACATCGGGACTCACCGCTCGGAGTTCTTGTGAAACGCCGTCCATCCGGGCGCGCGAGACGAAGCGGGAACGCTTTTTGATGCCGACGATGAAAGATTCAAAGTCGCGGGAATCCGTCAGGAAGAAAACGGGGCTCGTCGAGGCGCGGACGGCGTCTAAAAGGAGTTCGCGGTCGCGGGCGGGCTTGGGCAGTATGTTTTCGTGAGGATAAATCGCGCCACGCGCAGGATTTTCGAGACGAACAGCGGCTATAATGCCGGTTCTTTCGAGTTTTTTACCGTCGAGAGTAAACTTTTGAGTGTATATATAATATGAAGAAGCGTCGCGCGTCATAATTCCGCGCGCGAGCAAATATCTGAAACCGCGGGCGGCGGCGGCATAAGGCCTCGGCGAACTGCCGGGCATGTTTTTTATCTTATGCGCCGGAGATTTTGGGAAAGAGACGGGCAACTCGACCGATATAAAGTTGTCTTTGGAAAGGGCAAGGAGATTTTTCCTTCGGGCAGACGATACTATATCGTAAGGAGGACAGATTAGGCGTGATAAGTTTTTGGCTTTATATCTGATGCCTTCCAGCGGAGAGATCTTTGCCATCTTTATTTTACCTTCCAGAGAAGTTTATGAAGCTGAGGGGTCAGACTCACGCGGCGGCCAAGAATCTCTCTGACGGCCTCGGCGAAAAGAAAGATATCGCGCGGAGCGGCCGAACCGCGACTTCCACGTTTACGAGACAAACCGGGCGAAGGCGTGGCGGGCTGTAGCGTAAAAACAGCGCGTGGCGCGAAACGTTTGACGAGGCGCGCCGCGGCGACGACTTCGCCCATACGGATTTTATCGTCGAGCACGAGCTTGACGGAAAGTTTGCCGCGAGCCGCCGGAAAGGCCTCGGCGTGCGCCCGGAAGAGATTTTTTTTCGCGGCCGAAGGCGCCTTGATATCGGCCGAGACGAAATCGGCCAGACGCGCGATTCTGCGAAAAGCCGCTGGCAGAGACGCGTTCGTTTCAACTGAAACCTTCAATTTGTTTTTCTTCAATTCTTTGATGAGGGCGCAGACGAAATCGGCGTAAAGAAGCGGCTCTCCGCCCGTCAAAGACACCGTCGTCGCGCGCGGATGAGACGCTGCCCAGGCAAGCGCGACGATTTTATCGGCGAGGGATCGGACTTCCGTCAAAACGCCCGATTTCGACGACCGCGCCGACGGAGTATCACAATAGCCGCATTTAAGATTGCAGCCGGCGAACCTCACGAATATCTGCGGCTCGCCCGCGCGGGGGCCTTCGCCCTGAAATGAAAAAAAGACCTCTTTGACGGGAGCGCGAAGGTTTTTGACTTCGGAAGATGCGCGTATGGCGGGTTTTAATCTCCGTTTATCTTTTAGCATTTTTTCCGACAAGCAACGGGTCTGTCGCGCCGGCTTGGGCGAATCCCTTCGCGCGGATTGCGCATGAGTCGCACTTACCGCAAGGCTCGTCGCCGCCGCGATAGCACGACCACGTGAGACCATATGGCGCACCGAGACGCGCTCCCAATTTTATGATGGCCGATTTTTTCATGGAGAGTAGCGGCGTCTTTATTTTTATTTTTGTGCCGAGCGCCGACAAAAGCGAGTTCCACGCTCTGTAATACGCGGGACGGCAGTCGGGGTATCCTGAAAAATCCACGGCGTTCGCGCCTATAAATATAGCCCCGGCTCCGACGGTCTCGGCGTATGAAAGCGCGTGGGATATAAATACGGTGTTACGGCCGGGCACATAGGTGGCGGGCAGCGCTAAGTTTCTTCGTCGGCGCGCGCTCGAATCGGCGACGGCGGGGCCGCCTGAAACAAGCGAACTCCGGTTCCATGGAAAAGAGATTTTGACTGTCGCTATATCGAGTCCGTTGATACGCGCCAACCGTCGCGAGGCCTCTATTTCCCGACGATGGCGCTGTCCATAGTCGAACGCAAGGCAGGCGACGTCATATCCGCGGCGGAGCGCGTAATACAAACAAGTCGCGGAATCAAGCCCGCCGGAGAGAAGAACGATGGCTTTCTTTTTTTTCATTTTGAGATTGTTGAATAGTAGTGATAAAGTAAAAAAGGTGAAAGAGTAAAAGAGTTGTTTTTGTCACTTTGTTACTTTATCACTTTATCACCTTGTCACTTTGTCACTCTGTTGCTATCGTAATAATCCGCCCTGCTTTTTTCGGATTCCCAGACGGAAACCATCTCTACTCGCAAACCGCGAAGTTTTGCGGAGGCAAACGCGGCGGCGGCGCGCTCAAAAACATAACGCGCTATATTTTCGGCGGAAGGATTTATTTTATCAAAGGGCGCTACGAGGGCGAGGTCTTCGTGGTCAAGAGCGCCGAGAATTTTTTTGAGTGTTTTTTTGAGGTCGGAGAAATCAATAATCAGTCCGCGCGAATCAACGGAATCGCCGACAACGCCGAGAATAACGCGCCAGTTATGGCCGTGAAGTTTTTCGCATTTGCCTTTATAGCCGCGCAGGCGGTGCGCCGCGCAGAAAGATTCCTCGACGGTGATTCTATACATCGCGCTCCTCCATAAGGTCTATTTTTTTGACCGCCCCGTTAAAATGCGCTCTCAAAAATCTTTTTCCCATTTTAGCGAAACGTTCGGGAGAATCGCTGACATAAAATACGCGGCAGCGCCTCGATGCGCGCGGCGAGGAGAGCAAGCGGCGCTCTTCGAGCGTCTTTTTGAGAGCATCCACCACGGCGGACGCCGAATCCACGACGGTCACTTTTTTGCCGACGACTTTTTTGATAGCGGACGTCAGCAGCGGATAATGCGTGCAGCCGAGTATCAGCGTGTCTATTCTTTTTTTAAGAATATCTTCAAGATATTCCGCAAGAACCGCCTCCGTGATATCGCCGAGGAGACGGCCATCTTCGACGAGAGGAACGAGAAGCGGGCATGCGCGGGCCGCGACGATGGCGCGGGGCGATATCTTCTTTATCGCGGATGGATACGCCCGGCTATTGACCGTGGCCTCGGTGCCTATAACTCCGATTTTATTGCGCGAAGACACCTCGGCGGCGCGACGGCAGGCGGGCTCGATGACCCCTATGATGGGCAGGTCATACTTCGAGCGAAGAGAGGACAGAGCCAGCGCCGAAGCGGTGTTGCAGGCAACCACTATCGCCTTGACTTTTTTTGCGACGAGAAAATCCGCTATCTGCGCAGAGTATCGCCTTATGGTTTCGGCGGACTTCGTCCCGTAGGGAACGCGGGCGGTGTCGCCGAAATAGACGATGCTTTCGCCGGGAAGTCTGCGCATTATCTCCCTTACGACGGTCAGCCCGCCGACGCCGGAATCAAAAATACCCAAAGGTCTGTTGTTCATTTTTATTTCTGCCTCCGAAAGATGAAACTGGGACCGTTGAAAAACCCTGTCCTTTCCCCAACATCCCAATCTCATAATCTCTGGTTTTTTCCTTACTCTATCCGGCCTTTGCGTCTGAGATAGTTTTTTATGGCGACATATACTCCGTCGGCGATCTGCTTTTGCGCGCGCGGATTGCGCAACTTGGCTTCTTCGGACGGATTCGACAAAAACGCGCATTCCACGAGAATAGCCGGCATCTGGGCTCCTCGCAAAACATAAAAGCCCGCCTGTTTGACGCCGCGGTTTTCGACTTTGAGCCTTTTGGGCACTTCAAGCGTGGTCAGATAACAAAGTTCGGACGATTCGTTGATAAACTCGTTGACTATCATTGACCACAACAGCTCCTGAAGTTTCGTGCGTTTTCTGTCCTTCTTTTTTTCGAGTTCCACGACCGAGTTTTCCAAAATCTGTGTGGCCATAGCATCCGGGTCAGACGCCGTTTCGGAGAGGAAATAAACCTCGTATCCTCCGCCGGAGCGTTTCATCGAAGCGTTGCAGTGCACCGATATGAATATATCCGAGTTTTTCTCGTTGGCCAGATTGGTGCGCTCCACGAGAGGGATAAAAGTGTCGTCGGCGCGGGTAAGTATCGTCTCGATGGATTCGTCGTTGGAAAAAAGTTTTTGTAGTTCGAGCACGACGGCGAGATTGATGTCTTTTTCAAGCGTGCCGTTGGGTCCGACGGCTCCGGGATCCTCGCCGCCGTGGCCGGCATCCAGAACTATTCTTATTTTGGGAGTTGTTATCCTGGGAGACGCGGCGCGGATGGACGTGGCGGCCTTCGGACGGGCAGCGAGCGGCGCGGCGGCGGACGTCAAAGTCAATCCGGTCGAAATGGAAACATCATCATTTTGAGACGATGACGGCTCCGCCTGCGGCGCAAGAGCTGCCGCTTCGAGCTCAGACGGCGCAGTTGAAGTTTCCACGCGCGGCGTTATCATTGCGCGCGGAATGAATATCGAGGCCGCGCCGTCATCCGAAGTTTCTACCGACGGCGTAGCCGCGTTTTCAGTAAGGAATATCTCGACGATGGCCATCCTGCCTTTATTGGAGTGGCGTATCTCTCTGACGACGCCGTCATCAACGGCAAGGGATTCCTCGATGAGCTTTCCGCGCGGATATTCCAGAATAAGCCGGCCGGCGGATAACTTGCGCGAAGGAGAAAGGATTTCTTTCGTTTCTATCATAATCTTGGTGCCGTCTTCGCGAGAATAAAATCTGGCGGGAAATATATTATGTCTGACCGAAACGACATAAGTGACGGTATCCGGATAATAAAGTGTTTCGGTTTCGGTAAAATCGCCAAAATCCGACGACATCAAAAAATCGGCGCTTATGTAGGCCTTGCCGCGCAGAACCCTCGCCGGATTGCGCATTCTTTTGGCAACGCCGCCGACGTTGTAGCGGTCGGAGTTTATGACGAAGTCGGCCCGGCGGTTGAAAGCGCTGACGCTGATTTTACCGGATACCGGACGAAAAGAAAGGGAAAGACGGTAAACCTTGGCTACGTCACTGAAGGGAATATACTTGAGGCGGGATATTTCGGCGAGGCCGGCTTCGTATTGGGCCGCGCCTTCGTAAATAAACAGAGCGCGGTTTTTAGAAAATAGCGGGCGCGCGGCGCAAGTCAAGATAAGCGCCGTCAACATTATTTTTGTAGCCGTTGCGAGAGAGAATATCGAGCGTTTCCACACTTACTTATATCTTAAAGGTCTCACCAATTTTGTAAGTTTTCTAACATGATTATATAAACTTCTGAATAAACGCTCTTGCGAAAGAAAATAGCCGTCCAAAATCCAAAAAACAAAAGTAAGAACAAAAAGAAAATAAATGATGTAATTGGAATTATTGCCTTTTGCAAATAACGCAAGTAGGGCGGCAACCAAGGTTATTGTCCAACCACGCAAGAAAAACAAATTACCCGCCATGCGGCTGATAATGTTTTGGATAAATTCAAGATGTTTGCATTTATTTTCCATAATTTTATTTTTCCCAAACAATATGCCCATTTATATCGTGCTTTTCGTAAGTTTCCAAAACATCGGCACAAAACTTTTTTAGTTCATTATTGCCTTCACTTTTTGCTAATTCATAAAGACGAATAAACATCTTTTTGCCGGTCTCAGTTTGTTTTAAATTCTTTTTAATAAAATTGTGTTGCGAGCAAAGCGTCTGGCCATTTTCTATTGTCGCTTCACCGCCAAAATCTTTTGGCTTAATGTGGTCAATATGTAAATCAACGCCGTCTTTTTTACCTCGCCCGCAAATTACGCACTTATAACCGTCTCTTTTAAGAATTGCTTCTTTTTGTGCGGCGGTAAAATCTTCCAGCTCTCTTTTATATGCTTTGTCGGGGTCGTATTTATAAATCCCTTTGGCAATTTTTATCAAAAATCCGCTTTGGGCTAATTGACGAATTGCCCTATCGGGATCACGGAAAACCTTGCCCGTTCTCTTCTTGTATGTGGAAACAACCCAATCAACCACTTCGGGGTGTTTAATATCCCTGTTTGGATTTTTCTTAAAAAACTCAATGAGTAAATCTTTTTGAACTAAATTATTGTTGTTTTTCATAATGATTATTTTAATAAACTTGATTGATTCATTTTTGCCTCTTGTTGTAAGCGTCTTATTGCTATATCGCAGTAATCTTTGTCAATATCAACGCCAAGCCCTTTTCTGTCGTGTAAATAAGAAGCAATAAGCGTTGAACCGCTACCCAAAAATGGATCTAAAGTCGTATCGCCAATAAAACTAAATAATTTAATACAGCGTCTCGGTAATTCAATCGGAAATGGCGCAGGATGTCCGCCCGCCCCTTTTTTGCTCTGGCCGTTGAAAGTCCAAATCCCATTTGTCCAATCCATAAATTCTTGTTTTGTAATGTCATTTTTTCTACTTCCTCCTGTTTTTTTCCAACTATCTTTATACAAAACCAAAATCAATTCAACCGGGGCAATAACATAAGGGGCGGAAGCGGACATAAACGAACCCCAAGCAGTGCGGCGAGATATGTTGCCCTCATTCCAAATAATCGTTGAGTGGTATTTCCAACCTATATCTTTTGCTATTTTCGTGATATCCGCGCCGACAGATTTTTGTCCGCCTTTATTTTTATCAAGAGGGATATTAAGCAAAAATCTTCCCTCGTTCTTTGCCAAATCAAAACATTTTTTAATCCATTTTTGGGTAAATTCTAAATAATCCTCGTATGTTAAATCGTCAGAGTGGGAATTGTAATGAATATCAACATTGTAAGGCGGCGAGGTAATAATTAAATCAACAGAATTTTCTGGAATAGCAGTAATTTTCAAAATATCTTCCTTGAAAATAGAAATTTTGTCATTTTCAAAATATGGTTTTTGAGATTTTATCTCATCAACTTTTGTATTCTGTTTTACAGCCATTGTGTTTTGCATAAAAATTACATGATTAAATCGTCAAAAAAATGGAGCAGAGGGGATTTGAACCCCTGACCTCCCGCACGCCAAGCGGACGCTCTCCCAGCTGAGCTACTGCCCCGTAAAGATAGGATTAAGGATTAAGTAAAGACAAAAAAACTTAATTCTTAATGTCCCGATATATCGTCTATGTAAGTTTTTCGCTTTTGCTTAAATCTAATTCTTAGTCCTGTTTTTATATCGGCGATGTTATTTTTTTCTTCAACTTATTCTCTGCGCCGTAATACTTTCTGGCTATCTCTTCGAGTTTTTTGTAATGTTCGCAAAGTTTGACGAGATTCTCATCCTTTACTTCGCCTTTTAGATACTGTTTAAAAATTATCTTGCCTATGGCGTAAAGTACCCTCGCCTTGGCCCGATTCAAAGATTGCTCTTTGAGTTTGAGGCTGCCGAGACGCGCGCCGTATATGATATCGCCCTTGAGAACGTCCACAGCCCGGAAAAACTTCTTCGAAAGGCCTTTTAATATATTCTCTCCGGAAGATACCGCTTCCCTGAATTCCTTTTCCAATGATTCCATCTGCATATTGTCCACCTCCTAAATATCCCGCCGATTATACAAAAAAACCGACGGACGGGACAAAACTGCGTAAGAAGTAAATAGTAAATAGTGAATAGTGAATAGTGAATAGTAAAAGACGTCTTGCTTAATCGCTATTCGTCCCGATGTCCATCGGGGCTATTCGCTTTATTTACATCGCAACGACTCTTAGAGAGAGTTACTTTTCTTGATGACTTAACAGGAACTTATACGCCCGTCAAAACTTTATTCCGAGGCCGCCTCGGTAACCGACGGAAGCCTCTTCGGCGATAAAATAAGAGCCGCCCAGATTCAGATATGTGAAAGGCATCAGACTCAGATTAAAACCGGCGTCCACCCTCGTGAGCGACGCGACACCTTTGTAAGTAACTACCGGAACGACATCAGGCGTAAGAGACACCGAGTCGAAACTCACCGCGACGTAAGGAGATATTATCGGAACGTTGAAGTTGACGCCCAGAGAACCCGTTATTACCGATGCCGACAATTTGTTTACGCCGGCATCCACGTTGAGAGCGTTGTAGAGCGTAAGCGCCGTGACGTCAAACGGGAGAGTCTTGAAAATCGAGTAACGAAGGCCGCCGCCGACGAGAGTTGAACGGTCGAATGTGGCGTACCGCGCAAGAATATCGAGATTGATGATGGGAAGGCCGACTTCCATCTGAATGACGGGAAGAACCAACAAATCTACACCGGCGGACTTGAATATCACGTTGTTCGAGGAGACATTCTTATAAGCAACGTGCGCTCCGAGGTCGAAACCCGGCAGGGTGCCGCCGATGGTCGCCGTCTGATGAAAACCCGTCTGAGATATCGCGGCGCCGAGGTCGGCGGCAAGGGCGTTCAGGCGGGTCTCGATAACGCTCTGCGCTTTGTTGTTAATTTCATTGGCGAACTCGTCGAACGTCGCGGCGCGAAGTTGAGACGAAACCGCCAGAACCATCGCCGTAAAAACCATAATAAATCTCTTCATTTTTCCTCCTGTCGTTTGCTTAATCCTTAATTCTTAATCCTAACACAAACGCAATATGTTCTATGATAAAGAAAGAATTGTAGTTGCTCCGACGTAACGTCGGAGCGGTTTTATAAAGGCGCTGATAAATCAGCAACTACAAAATACTTAATGCGTTTGTATTATTTTAACGTCTTATTCCATAAAAGTCTTACGCCTTCAAGCGTAAGTTCCGGAATCCAGACGCCCAACTCTTTGATATCCTCTTTGAAAATCGCGGCATCGCCGCCCGTGGCCGCCACCTTGGCGTCTTTGCCTATCTCGTTGCGAATGTCTTTAATGAACTTTTTTATCATCGCCGTATATCCTCGGTAGATGCCGGACTGTATGCATTCGACCGTATTTTTTCCGACGACGCGAGACAGACGCTTGAGCACGACTTTGGGAAGTTTGGCTGTTGAGGCCGCCAGCAAATTAGCCGCGGCCGCGGGGCCCGGCAATATAACTCCGCCGACGTAATCGCCTTTGCGTCCGACGCAGTCGAAAGTCACGGCCGTGCCGAAATCAACGGCGACGGAGGGCGCCCCGAAAAACTCTCTGAGAGCCAGGGCGTTCATAAGTCTGTCTACCCCCACCTCTGATGGATTATCCACGCTCACGCCGAGATTGGCGGCGGCGAAATCGCCGACTTCAAACACTTTCGGCGTTTTTTTAAGGTGCCGGACCGCCGCGTTCAGGATGGTGGCATTAATCGCCGGAACGACGCTTGAAATCGCGACGGCCTTAACGTCCTCTTTGTTCAAAAGCGCGTAGTGCAGAAAATCGAGCATCTGCGTGCCGTACTCATCCGCCGTGCGGCGCGTATCCGTGGACATCCTCCACATATAGAGAGGGCCTTTTTGGGCGCGCGCGCCCTCGACGGCGAAAATGCCGAATGTTATATTCGTATTGCCTATGTCTATGGCAGTCAGCATTATTTATTTTGAGGACTCAACGCTACTTTAAGCGGCATAGAGTCCAGTTCAAGTTTGAGCGCGGCTTCGGGGCCAAGCTCGTCAAAAGCGACTGTGCGAACACTCTTGACAAAACGCGAATAGTAAGCGCCGCATCCTCCGACGGCCGTAAGATACAGTCCTCCCGCGCGCGCCACCGCGAGAGCCGCCGCCGTGGGAAGCGGCCCTTTGCCTATGAAAATCCTCGCGCCGCGGCGAACAAGAAAAGGAATGCCGAACGCCATACGTCCGGAAGTTGTGGGCCC
>JASEHK010000260.1 GCA_030018875.1 Endomicrobiia bacterium
GGGGAGGAACAAAAACATATGCCTTTGACACCGATGAAGCAGATTCTCGACGAAGCAAGGAAAAAGGGTTACGGCGTCGGCGCTTACAACGTCAACAATATGGAACAGATTCAGGCGATAATGGCCGCCGCCCAAAAGACGCAGTCGCCCGTGATAATTCAGGCGTCTCGCGGCGCGCTGAAATACTCCAACTTCACTTATTTGAAACACCTGATGATAGCCGCCGCCGAGGAAAATCCGACGATACCGCTATCAATGCACCTTGACCACGGCAACTCGCTTGACACCGTCAAGAAGTCCATCGCCCTGGGTTTCACTTCCGTGATGATAGACGGCTCTCTCAAAGAAGACGGCAAGACCGCCTCCGACTACGCCTACAATGTCGCCGTGACGCGCTCCGTCGTGGAATACGCGCACGGATACGGCGTTACTGTCGAGGGAGAAATCGGAACACTGGGCGGAATTGAAGACGGCGTCGGCTCGGGCTCCATCCACATTACCGACCCGAAAGAAGCCAAAAAATTCGTGGACGACACCGGTCTTGACGCGCTTGCCATAGCGATAGGCACGTCGCACGGCGCGTATAAGTTCAAGGGAGCCGTCAACCTCGCGCTCGATGTCTTAAAAGAAGTCCGCGCGCTCATAGACATTCCGCTCGTCCTGCACGGAGCGTCGAGCGTTCCCAAGGAATTGATAGACGCCGTCAACAAATACGGCGGCAAGATGCCCGGCGCCACGGGCGTGCCGATGTCCTCATTGAAAGAAGCCATAAAACTCGGCGTCTCCAAAATCAACGTGGACACCGACGGGCGGCTCGCCGTCACCGCGGCAATTCGCAAGGTCTTCGCCGAGTCGCCGGAGAAGTTCGACCCGCGCGATTATCTTGGCCCCGCGCGCGACACCCTCACGGAACTCATCGCCAAAAAGATGGAGGACTTTGGCACGGCGGGCCACGCCTCCGACTACAAACCGACTACACTCGAAGAGGCGAAGAGGTTTTATAAGTGATTTAGGGGGTAAGCCGCGATGAAAAAAGAACTTGAATTCCTAAAAAGACGCGCAGGGAAGTTTCATTCGTATGCCGTAGTCGCTTTCAAAAATGGCGATTATGAAATCGCGGCGTTCAACATAGAGCAGGCGTTACAACTCTATCTCAAATATACTCTGGGCGTTTTGCTGGGCGACTTTCCAAAAACCCACAGTATATCGCGGCTGCTGGAAAATGTGTCCAAGGCCAGTGGCGTCAAAAGTTTCTTGGCATTTATTGAAAAGGAGCCGAACATCGTCTCCAATTTGGAAGAAGTGTATCTAACCGCGCGCTATCTGCCCGCGGAATTTACGAAAAACCAGGTTGCCAATCTTATATCTTTCGCCGAGAAAGTCATCGGGAAATTGAAACCGCTGTGGAATTAATAGACCTCCTTATCGAGCAGAAAAAAGAGTCGGAGAAATTTTTCCGCTCTCCGATGCGCTACGCTAAAAAAATAAAATCCGCCGCGGAAAAAGTTTTCGGGGAAGGTAAAGTCGAGGCGTATCTTTTCGGCTCGGTCGTTTCCGGCGACGAGTCTTGTTCGAGCGACATAGACATTTTGATTATAGCGCCGCCTGTCGCTCCGGACAAAAGGGGCGAGGTTCTCGCCGCTTTGAAGAAACCCGTCGGTATGACATCGCCTTTCGAGATACATCTTATCGCACGCGAAAAATACGAGAATTGGTACAAAAAATTTATCGGCAAGATGGCCGCGGTTTGATGTCACAATCTGTGATTTCAAGCCAGGGAGGCCTTCGCCGCGCGGCGCCTTACGCTTTTACCGAGCAAGGCGTTGCAATGCTTTCAAGCGTGCTTAAAAGCGAGCGCGCCGTGCGGATAAAC
>JASEHK010000261.1 GCA_030018875.1 Endomicrobiia bacterium
ATCGGAAGATCCCTGCCGGGTTTTACGGGAAGAATCAGATAAGGGAGGGCTATGTTGAGTATCTCTATGGTCTGGGCGTCAAGACCTAATCGTTCGTAAGTCTTGGCGGAATCCCATTCCTCGAACCTTATGACGAGGTCTATGTTGGACTTTTCCAGAACCGCGCTTATTCCGAAGACGTTTACCACGTCTATTATGCCCAGTCCCCTCACTTCCATGTAGTTTTGAATGACCTTAGCGCTTTTGGCAACCAGCACTCCCTCGGAGTGGCGGCGAATCTCGACGATGTCGTCGGCGACGAGCCTGTGTCCGCGGCTTATAAGCCCCATGGCGCACTCTGACTTACCGACTCCTGAATCTCCCTCTATAAGTATGCCGTAGCCGTAAACGCTTACCAAAGAGCCGTGGCGCGCGACTTTGGGAGAAAGAGATTCTTCCAGATAAAAAACAACCTCGCCTATTATGCGCGAGGGTTCCGCCGCCGTAGCGAAAAGCGGGAGGCGGTTCTTATTACAAATCTCGACGACCTCGATGTGCGGCGAAAAATTGCCCGATATTATGACGGCGGGGATTTTGGGCCCCTCAAGGGCCTTTTCGAGCGCTGCGTGGCGACGGGGACCGTCGAGTTTGGAAAGGTAGAGATGATCCCCCAACCCTAATATCTGGATTCTCTCTCTGGGATAATACTCAAAAAAACCGCAAAGCGCAAGAGAGAGCCGGTTTATTTCGCAGGTCGTTATCTTGCGGCCGAGGCCTTCCTCGCCGGCGATTACTTCAAGTTTAAGTGTGTCTTTCTTGTCGTTGTAAAAACTTAAGACCTCGATTTCGTTCATATCTTAAAGAACGCGCGCCGAATCAATAAACATCTTCTTTCTTGATTATCTCGACGACCTTATCCGCGGACTCGGCGTGTTTCAGCGCTTCTCTGAAGAACTTGTCCTTGAAAAGTCTGGCTACGCGAGCCAAGGCCTTAAGGTGCTCGCCCGAGACATCTTCCGGGCCCAGAAGAAGAAACACTATATTTACGGGCTCTCCGTCTAAGGACTGGAACTCCACACCCTTCTTGGATATGCCCAGAGCCCCTACGATACCCTTGACTTCGGATGTCTTGCCGTGCGGTATGGCCACGTGCTGCCCGATGCCGGTGGAGCCTATTTTTTCACGGTCGTAAACGGCCTGAAAGACCGTGTCCGCGTTTTTGACTTTCCCGGAATCCGTCAGAACTTTTATCAGCTCTTTTATCGCCGACTTCTTGTCGCGCGATTTCAAATCGAGCATTATGTTCTCTTTGTCCAACAGGTCAAGCAACTTCATCTTTACTCCTCCAGTCTTTTAAAAAGCAAAATCGCGAACTAAAGATTTTTTATCACAGCCTTACCCCTTCCGATTCGACCGCTATTGTAAAAGGCGAACCCATATTCCTGTTCACCAGATACTCGTATTCGCTGAATATCACCGGCGATAACGCCACATCATATTCCAGATTGATATCTGCTGTAATTTCAGCTATCTTGCCCATATATTCTGTGTCGCGGTCGGCCAATATTACTATAGAATGTCGAGATCCGAGTCGGGCATGTAATTTCCTCTTACCTTGGAACCAAAAGGCGCTACGCTGATAAGATTATCGCCCATAGTGTTTCCCAAAGCGTTAACAAACCGCTCAAGGGCGATCTTCTCAGTATTTGTAAGATATTTTAATCCACTTTGTGTCGTGTTCATAATTTTTCCGCTTGTTCTTTTTCTATTGAGCTTCGCATAAATAATAACAGGGGCCGCCTAAGCGTTGAACCCCATCATTCCCGATGTGCCGTCGGTTCTTTTGTAAACGATGCCC
>JASEHK010000262.1 GCA_030018875.1 Endomicrobiia bacterium
CATCCTTGCCGTCCCAAAGAGTCGCGTTGGTCAGAGTTCTGACTCTGTCTCCGGCAAAATTGTATATTCTTATTTTCATATTTCCCGCGCCCATCTGCTCGGAAACGGCGAAGTTCATCGAACCTTTTTGAGAAAAATATGGGTTCGGAGCGGGAATGGCCCCGAGCGGCGGCACAATGACTCCCGCAGAATTCACGGTAAGGCTCATAACCGCCCCGCGCGCGCCGATGTCGGCGATGTTGACTCCGGAATAGACTCCGCGGTTGGTGTTCGAGTTAGGATTCGTGGCATTGTGGAATGCGATTTGATTATCATTCGAGCTGTATCCCGCAGTGGCAAGCGTTCCCTGCCCGGCCTTGTCGGCCGTAGAATTATGCAGAGGGTTGCCGGGGCATTCCACCCAGGCGCGATAATAACTGTTGCCGGGCGTGCCGTCATTTAATAGCCCACTGCCGTCGGGCATAGATTCGTCTATGTGCCATACAAGAATGCCGGATTCCGGAAGCCCCGCGTCGAAGCCGGATTTATGACGATTTTCGACGAGGAAATACTCCTTTGTGCCGCCGGCAAAAAACTTAAACAGACTGCCGGAGGCGTTGTCGGAAAGCCGCTTGACCTGAAGCGGCCCGGCGGAAGTAACGACCGCCGGAGATAGCCATCCCGAGGGGCCGTTGGACGGGTCGGCGTCGAGGTCCATCTTCAAATATCCCGACACGTGAGCGGGCGGGTTAAGATGTCCGCCGCCCGACATAAGACACCAGACGCCGACGGGTGTGCCGTCGTAATCATAATCATAAAGGTCGGGCGCGCCAAGGTCGTGAACGAACTCGTGAGCGAATACACCCATGGCGTTCGTCTCGGCGCACATCGTATAATTAAGCACGCGCACACCGTCTAATAGTTCCCCCGCTTCGCCTATCTGCCACTTGTGCGACCAGATGTTGTTCGGCGACGTCGGCGTGTTTGATTGGTCGTCGCCGGCGTGGATTATCAGCACGTGGTCAACGTAGCCGTCGCCATTTTTGTCGTAGTCCGCGAAATTGATGTCGCCGTCGGCCAGTTGAACGGCCTCGCGGGCGAGTTCGTATATATTTCCGTTGACGTCGTCGGTGCCAGCAGCCGAATCCGCTCCGTAATAAGTCATCGTCTTCGCCGAACGGTACCACGCATCGCCGACAATAGTGCCGGTCACGGTTAGAAGTTGATACGAGACCTCGTCAAAATATCCTCTCAAAGTATATGTGCCGGGGTTAAAAAGAAAGTCTTGGAAATACGCCTTTGTCTTCGCGCCGACCTTGTCGGAAAAATCAACCCTGATTACGATTATCTCTTTTGCGCCCGTCGGCGTAATGGCCTGCGCGCGGCGCTCGGGGCTCGGCGCGACGGCCCGGCGACGGCGATTCTCCAAAGCCCGTCTTGCTGGACCGCGGGGAGCGACATAAGGCTCGGCAGAGTCGGGAGGAGCGGAGATTCCGACCCTTCTGTCCGACGGAGCGCTCAATCCCGCAGAATCCACGAGAGCATAATACCACCAGCCGTCGGCGGCCTTAACGATAGTATAGCCGTCGTCGGTAATCAGGCGGCTGTAATACTCGTCGCCCACCATTCTGGCGACGAACTTCGTCGCGCCGTCGGGCTGAGTTATCTCGACCGGATCCGGCCGGGCAGGTATGGCAAAAACGGCCGGCGTCGAGAAAGCCATCAAAAGAAAAACCGCGGGCGCGGCAAGAAGTATAACCGCAGGCCGAACATATCCTCCGATAGTCGTAACGCCCGAAATATGCCGTTTCATAACATCACGTAATAAACTAAACAAAAGACAAGATTAAGG
>JASEHK010000263.1 GCA_030018875.1 Endomicrobiia bacterium
CCGAATGTGTCATTAATCTTTTTGAAATGATCTATGTCTACCATAAGAAGCGAGAAGAATCTGCCGTATCTGCGGGCGCGCTGGAACTCCTGTTCGAGTTGCAGCTGGAAATATCTGTGTATATAAAGACCCGTGAGCCCGTCGGTAATTGCGGAATAATAAAGCCGCGCGTTTTCTATGGCCATCGTAATTTGATAAAAAAGCGTCTTCAAAAAATCGCCCGGGCCCTCGAGCTTATTGGTGTAGAGCAAAAATCCGCAGAGGGTGTCCTTGAATATAAGAGGGGCGATATAGCCGCACTCTGCGGCGTCGAGCCATTCGACGGCCTCGGCGGCTTCGGGAATTTTTTTGAGTTCGTCAATGCCGTGCGCGGTGTTGTTGGCGGGAAGTTTTATCCACTCTCTGAAGATCTCCGAGAGGCGCGTGTCGAATTTTTTATGCCCGATGAAAGCGTCATCCTCAACTATCTTGGGAGGGCGCACCCCCTCGGAAATGGCGATTTTCACGCGGTTCTCCGAGTTGTCGGTCAAAAGTATAAGTCCGGCGGGCGAAGAAGTGAGTTCGAAAACTATATTAAGCGAACTTTTGAGGGCTTTATCGAGTTCTATTGACGAGGCGAGAGTTTCGGAAACCTTGTTGAGTGTGCTGAGTTTTTGGAGTTTGTCGTTTATATTATCTCCCATAGAGTTCATCGCATCGGCAAGAAACTCTATCTCATCTTTGCTGTCAATATGAATTTTATGCGAGAAATCGCCGCCGCCGAGAATCTTCGTTCCGTCTATGAGTTTTTGAATCGGTCGGGTCAGACCTTTTGAAATCAGGCGCGAAAAAAATAGCGCCATTATGACTCCGGAAAGAAATATCGCGGCGATTCTTATCTGAAGCGCGCGCAACTCGGCGACGATGGTCCGCGCCGTAACGTCGAGGCCGACTATGGCGACGGCCTTGCCGCTCGAATCGTATATCGGGGCGTATCCCGAAAGAAACGAGCCCCATTTGTCGGAGGTGAGTTTTCTGTCGGCGGTCGCGCCGTCGAAGGCGGAAAGCATTTCCGGAAAATTCGAGGCGTCGTAATCTTCGCCGATTGGCGTGATGTCCTCGTCGGAAGTTATCTTGCCGTCGCCGTTTTCGTCGAGCGGTTCGGAAGCGTCTATGGCGAACTTGTAGACGCCCGGTCGGTCGCCTTTGACCATCGTATAAACGTAACGCGCACGGGGAATCTCTTTTTTGAATCGGCGCAGAATGTCTCTTATCCTGAGGTATTCCGGTGAAGTCATATCGCCCGATGCGTAGGCTTTCGCATGCGTGTCGCCGTCGAGCATCAGAGACGCGCTTATGGCGAGTTCCGTGAGATTTCGCCTGAGGTCTTCCGTCTGAGCTTTCATCGAGCGCTCGTAAAAAACCGCGCTCACATACAAAGAAACCGCGGCAACGAAGAGGGAGAACACGATGGATATTTTTTTTCGGATTTTCATATTTATCTTAGGGCGTATTATCTTTCGGCGCGCCGCAATGTCTTTTATTTAATCGAATCGGCGACTTCTTTGAGCGTCTTTGTTATGCTCTTTTGGCCGGAAGTAACATCTTTGGGCATTATCCTCGACGATATTTTGTCAACGGACGGTCTGCCCGTCTTCAATTCATTCCAAAATCTCCGAAGCGCAGCCGACGACAAAGACGACGACAGGGCGTAATAAACGGCTAATGCCGCCATAAAACGTCCGAAGATTCTTGTGAGAGGATTTTTCTGAATATTGGCGAGCAGAAAAAGCGCGGCGGCCAGAAGTAAATTAGTCATGACTCGATTATATCAAAATTATGAGGGAAGG
>JASEHK010000264.1 GCA_030018875.1 Endomicrobiia bacterium
TGAAAGTGTGATGGTTGTTGTCTTCCGCCTCTACGGCGAGTTTTATGGCGGCGGCCACATCCGGCACGACGGTAACCGGCATAACGGGCATCAACTGTTCCGTCCAGACGAAGGGATGGTCGTTTGCCACGACGCCCCACAAAAGCCTGACGGAATCGGGAACGTTGAGGCCTATGGCGCCGGCTATAACGGAGGCGTTTCTTCCGACATAATCGCGGTTCATCTCGCCTTCGCAGCCGTGTCCGCCGACTTTTTTTATTACCGCTTTGGCAAGAGCGTCCATCTGCTCTTTGGTGAGTTCGTACGCGCGCGAGTCCGAGCGCATGTGTCTCACAAATTTTTCGGCGACGGCTTCGACGAGAATCGTCTCTTTTTCGGCGGTGCAAAGAACCCCGTTGTCGAATGACGCGCCGGTAATCAGAGAATCGGCGGCGCGGGCCAGATCGGCGGTTTCGTCTATGACGACCGGCGGATTTCCCGGGCCGGCGGCGATGGTTTTTTTGCCGGCGCTCATCGCCACTTTGACTATCGCGGGGCCGCCGGTGACGAGATTGACTTTGACTTCGGGGTGGTTCAGGAGCGCCTTGGTGAACTCTACCGACGGAGAATTGACGGTAGCGACCAGTCCCGACGGAGAACCCGCCGCGATTATCGCGTCGTTTATTATTCTTATGGAATCGTGAGTGCAGTTTTTCGCCGCGGGGTGCGGAGCGAAAATCACGGAGTTTCCGGCCGCGATTATTGAGATGGCGTTGTTGATTATCGTGGCCGCGGGGTTGGTTGACGGCGTTACGGCGGCGATTATGCCGAACGGCGCTTTTTCGACGAGAGTAAGCCCGTGGTCGCCGGTGAATGCTTCGGGCTTTATGTCTTCGACGCCAGGGGTTTTGGCGGCGGCGAGGACGTTCTTTTTTACTTTGTCTTCCCACCTGCCCATCTTTGTTTCTTCGACGGCGGTTTTCGCCCAGCGCTCGGCGTTTTTAAGCGCCGCCTCGCGGATAGCGGCGATGACTTTTTCCCTCTGAGCGAGGCCCTGTCGCGCGAAAACGCTCTGGGCCTTTTTGGAGAGCGCCACCGCCTCTTCGAGCGAGCCGCATATCGGATCGAGCGAGCCGCCGGCGGACGAAACCGCCGAGATTTCGGACGGCGACACCGACGATACGCCGAGCCGTCGCACTACTTCGGAAACGAGAGATTGAATGTCTTTTTCATTTATTTCCATAAGTAAAAAGGGAATAGGGGGATAGGGTATAGTAGCGGTGGGATTGCTATCCCACAAAATATGGCGAATAGCAATTCGCCCGCTACCCCCTTCCGCCTATTGCCTGCCTCATCTGTCCGCGCTTTTTTTGAAGACTACCGTTCCGTCTTTCTCGACGAAATCAACTATCGCCATAATGGTGCAGTCAACCGGATTGCCTTCGGTGCGCTTGGTCTGCCTGGCGGAAGAGCCCTGAACGAGCAGGACGAACTCCCCCTCGCCGGCTCCGACGGCGTCAACGGCCACCAGAGGATTGCCTTTGGGCTTGTCCTCGGCGCCGGGGGCAGAGGGCGTATCAACGGGCTGCACCAAAAGAAGCTTCGCGCCGACGAGTTTATCGTCTTTGCGCGTGCAGACAACATTTCCTATGACTCTCGCGAATAGCATTTTCTCTCCATTTCAGGATTAAGTCGGTCCCCGCCTGTGGCGGGGCTCCCTTCAAGAATTAAGTTTTTTTGTCTTTCCTTACCACTTAATCCTTAGTCCTGTCTTTTACTTAATCCTGTCTTTTACTTAATTCTTACTTTTTCGCTCTGTTGAGCGTTTCCGGCAGAGA
>JASEHK010000265.1 GCA_030018875.1 Endomicrobiia bacterium
CCTTTACCCTTCACACTTCTACCTCCCACTTCCCACTCCCCACTTCCCGCCTTTCTGCGGGACAGGCGGGGTATCTATCGCTTCAGTTGCAGGTTCTCATAAAACAGTTCCGGATTCTCGGCGCGAAGTTTGAGGGCTGGGATTTTTCCGTCATAGCGGTATTGAAGGTCGGGGAAGTATTTGTAGGCGGTTTCTTCCAAGTCAACGACTTTGCCGGTGGATTTTTCAAAGCCGAGAAGCACGGGCAGAGAACCATTTAGTCCGGCGCCCGGCTCGTATCGTCTTAGGAAAGCGAACACTTCGGCGAAGCGCGGCGCCTGCTGGGCAAAGTTCGTGTATTCCAGATAAATCGTCCTGTTAGGTTGCATTCGGGAGACGCGGATGTTTTTGTCCATCAGGATTACGGCGACGCGGTTGTAGATTGTGGCCTTCTGGGCTTCGACGCCCGCGCCCGTCGAGGGAAGAATGTTGTGACCGACGAAAAATCTCGCGCCGACTATTTTTGACGAGTCCACGGCGTAGATTTTATCGGGGCGCGCGTCGAGGTTTTTGTCGGGAGAATATGGCGCGGATTCGGGGTCATAAGCGGTGATTCCGGCGGGATGCAGCGCTTTTTCGACGAGAATTTTCTGCCTGATGCGGACGACTTCTTTTAACTCGTCGGGCGTGGATGTAAGAGAGACGGGGCAATACGCGGCGGCGGGGTCTTCTTTGACGCCACAGAGGCCGTCGAGTTCAAGAAGGCGGTCTAAATATTTTTGTCTTTGCGACGGATCAAGGAGGACTTTGATTGGGGTCATCGGTAACCCATGGAAAACTCTTTCCAGAACTTTTCGCAACTCATCGGGCGGCAACCGAAATACATAGCCTCGCGTCGCAACGAATTGTCGTCGCTGACGAGCACAAGTTCCTCGTCACTGGGAGTCCGGCGTTCTATCAAAGATAGTATTTCGCGGTCGGCGGGCTGGGTCTCGCGGGGGCCGACGGCGAAGATAATTTTAACCTCGCCCACTCTTTCTTCCGTCGGACCTATCCAAGAATGAACGTCATAAACGATGGTTATCCCGCAGTTTTTCGCCGAGCCATCGTTCTCGCCGAGCGCGGCGGCGAGCGCGCGACTTAGTTCCTGTCTAGCCAGAATGACATCGTCTCCGCATTCCGCGACATAGTCCGAAAAATAAAGAAGGTTGCTGCCGTCTATGATGTAGTGTGTCACGACCCCTGACAAAACTTTGTTTCGTGTTTTTATTTAAACATCAACACTCGATGCGACGCAAGGCCGCGCTTTTGAATCCTGGCAGGGATGCGCAATCTGCCGTAGGCTTCGCGCGCATGGCCTTCCTCGACGTCATCGGCGTCGCGGCCGAAGAAAAACACGCGGACGCGGCCGGGCGCGAAAAGAGCGACCGGCGGAAAAGCTGACGCTGCCGTCAACGTCTCCGCCGGTCGGCAAAACTCTCCACACCGGTCTTTTGGGAGCGAGGAATTACTTTAACCCGGATAAGCGCCCGGGTATAATAATATGCTACTGATGCGTCCGGATACTTATTTTTTCTTGCCGAGTATGCGGAATACTTTCGTGCCGCAGTCGGGGCATACGCCCTGAAGGGCGCGTCTGCCGCCTTTCATTTCGATTTCTTTTGCGTCCTTTATCTCGACCTGCTTTTTACACTTCATACATCTGCCTTCTGCCATAACTTTCCTCCGCGCGCATTCAAGCGCTGTTATTAAAATCGTCGGTCAGTGTACAACTTTTTTTCGGGGTTTGTCAATACCGTCGTATCAAAGAGTGAAAGAGTGATAA
>JASEHK010000266.1 GCA_030018875.1 Endomicrobiia bacterium
AATCAACTTTGCTACTGGAACATTTTCCACAATAAACAATACAAATTGGCCATTTCATTTGTTTGTCATCCCGTGCAATCATTTTATTATCGCAAACTTGCCTTTTACGACGATAGGCGAAAAACCCGCTTTTTCGGCCTTTATAAGGTAGATGTACACGCCCGAGGCAAAGTCCGCGGCTCTCAGGGCGTATTCGTAAGCGTATTTGTTATCTATGACGGCGGGCGGGCGGGCGGGCCGGTTATGTCGGCGAAATGGGCTTCGTCGCCGGCTATGTCGTAAATCTTTGCGTAAACCTTGTCGGCTATGCCACACTCCATATGAAGCGCGGGATTACGCCCGCGCTTGGCGGGGCTTGGAAAGACAAAGTGTTCGCCGAGTTTGAATGTCGGGTCGGGGCCGGGCGACTTTAATGCCGCACGGGCTGCCAAAACAGGGATTGCCGCTGAAAATGTCTCGCCCTCGGGCACGCAGTTTCCGGTCAAATCGAATATCTCTCCTATGACAACGCCCTCTATTGTTTTTTCGACGGGCGCAGCGAGCAGGAGTTCTATTGTTTTCTCGTCCCGGGCGACGACGGATTTTACGGAGTTCTCTTTGATTTCAAAACTGTCGGGCGAGACCGATTGAAAAGCTATCGGTTTGTCGAACTCCATTGCGACGGCATCGGGAGCGATAAAATAGACGCCCGCGATTTTGGGCGGTTCAAGGTCGGCGGTGCGAAAGACGTAATGATTGACTGCGTTTCGACGGCCTTTGCCGCGGCCGCAATTGCGGTGGATATTGCCGTAAGTTAGGGGAGATATACGCGAGGAATTGAAAATCTTTTTTACCTTGAAACTTACTTCTTTATCGAGTCCCGGAGGAGGTATGGCGGCGGCATACACTTGGGAACCGGACGTTTCGTCGGTCTTCTCCAAGCGTATCTCCATCCGGCCGACAACCGCGCCTCCGGACGGCTCCGAAACCGTTCCGATAAGATAGTAGCTCCCGGCCTCTTCGGCGTACTCGCCGCCGTCTTTCTTTACCTTTATTGTTACGTATGCGTCCCTGTCGCCGGGAAGCATCGCGGCGGCTTCCACGTATTTGCCCGCGCCATCGCGCCAGTAAACGGAAACGTCCATCTCTGCCGCCGAGACCGCGGCGAGGGCAAAAAACAAAACCGGCAATAACAGGAGCGCGCGCTTTGTCGCCCGCGGCAAAGTTCTTCCGACGATAACACGCGACGAAACGTCCATAAAAGTTCTTTTGTCCTGAACCCCCGACTGCCGAATTGTAACAAAAATTACATCAACGATGCCTCAAAATTCGCTCAATTTTTCCTCAACGTTTTAACCGCAGCGTTTTCGTCCGGCCGGAAGGCCTTGCGATTCGCGCGGGGCGGCGACTCTTCAGGAATTTGTATCCCGCTTTATATACGCCCTTTATTTTTCCGCCCAACTCCTCGCCCAGTTTTTTCTTCAATCTGGAAACATACACTTCCAAGCTATGCTCGCACGTGTCCGTGGCGTCCTCTCCCCAAACTTTGGCAAGCAGCGCGTCTCTTGAAACGACCGCAGGGGATTTTTCAAGAAGCGCGAAAAACAAATCAAACTCAATCGGCGACAGATGGACATCGCCGTTTCCGCGGCAAACTTTCCTTTCCGTCGGACACAACTTTACGCCGCAACGGCATATCTCGTCCGAAGGCGTCGCCGCGGACACGTTTGTTTTAAGAGTGTTCCACGCGTACGCGCGGAGCACCTCGGGGGCGAACGGTTTGGTTATATATTGCGCCGCGCCGCTGTCTATGCTTTCG
>JASEHK010000267.1 GCA_030018875.1 Endomicrobiia bacterium
AAAAAGATATTATGCTCGTAATCGGGAAGGCAACGCCATGAATATAGGATTTTTTTCAGACGTATATCGTCCCGGCATTGACGGAATAGTCACTGCCCTGGACATGTTTCTCATCGAGTCGGCGAAGATGGGGCATTCCACCCATATAGTAACGCCGCGCTATCCGGGTTACAAAGACACTCAACCCAACATCATCCGCGTGCCTTCGGCGCCGTTTATTTTTTATCCCCCCTATCGCGTCGGCCTGCCGGGCTTGAGCAAAAAAACTTACGAGACCATAAAGGCGCTAAATCTCGGCGTCATCCACACTCACTCGCCTTTCACCGTGGGACTTTACGGCGTGCACCTTGCCCGTCAATGGAACCTTCCTGTTCTTTACACTTACCACACGCTATACCCGAAATACGTCCACTATTTTTTCAAGGGAAAAGTGCTTTCGCCTAAGATGGCCGAGGGTATAGTCAGAAGATACTCCGACAAGTGCGATTGCGTGGTGGCCCCGTCGCCCCAAATGAAAGACGAGCTTCTTTCATACGGCGTCAAGGCTCGCATAGTCGTTTTGCCGACGGGCGTCAACAAGGCAGACTTCCAAGCCGATGATTCTTTCAGCGTAAGAAAAAAGCACGGCCTCAAAGATTCCGACAAAATTCTTTTGTACGCCGGACGACTCGGAAAGGAAAAAAATCTCGAACTTCTTCTAATGTCGTTCAGGCGGGTCCTCGACGAGTATCCCGACGCGCATCTTTTTCTGGCCGGCGACGGGATATTGAAGGCAGAGCTCAAAGGAATTGCCGCCTCCCTTAAAATCGCGGACAAGACCGTCTTTCTGAATTTTCTGGATAGAAAGACGCTCGCGCAATATTACAAGGAATCGGACTTGTTCGTTTTTCCGTCGGTGACGGAGACTCAGGGCCTGGTTTTAATCGAGGTGATGATGAATAAAACCGCCGCGGTGGCTATGAATCAAGGCGGGGTGCTCAGCATTATCCGGCACGATAAAAACGGTATACTTTCGGAAAATTCCGTCGAGGACTTCGCGGGATGGGTGTTAAAGATGCTTCGCGACGAAGGTCTCAGACTCAGGCTGGCCGAGGCCGGCTACCGCGACGCGCTTGAAATGACTTCGGAAAGATCCACGCTGCGCCACATAGAACTCTACAAGGAATTGATATCTTCTAAAAACCTTTAGCTTTGCCGAGGATGTAAACCGTTACCGCGCGGTGCATCCATGACTTTTCTTCCTGCGGATTTCTTACTCCCAAATCTATCCTGTTGCCTTTTATCGCGTTGCCGGTGTCGGCGGCATATCCGTAGCCGTATCCGGGGACCCACACTCTCGTCCTCAAAGGAATCACATTAGGATCCACCGCCACCAATCCCCTTTGCATCTTCATTCCGAGATATGTCACCGTGCCGTCGCGCCAGGCAAGAGGATCCCCGGGATAATACGCCGTAGCCACCATTTTTTTCTTGGGCGCTTTGGTCAGGTTGTATGTTTCGACGGCATAGCGGCCTTTGGCATCGAGAAGATGAAGATACTCCTCCATGCGCTCGTCGGGTTTGCGCATGATTATTTCGCGCGAGGATTCTATGCCGTCGTGCCGCGTGACTTTTGTCTTGGTCAATACGCTGCTTATCTTTATTTTTTTGTAGAGAATAAAACGCAGATTGTTCCGCGACTTTACACGCTCAATTAAAGTCTGACTGGCGGGCGTGGAGCTGATTTCGATTTCTTCGGTAACACGTATTATTTTTATGACGCGCGGATATTTAAGCGGAGAGTCGCTCGGCGGCTCG
>JASEHK010000268.1 GCA_030018875.1 Endomicrobiia bacterium
CCCCGCTTGTCATTCCGTGCTTGACTGAGCATGCCCCGTACTTGATACGGGGGAATCTACGGGGTAAACTCCGTGAGCGACTTAATCCTTAATCCTGTTACTCCACTTTGAGGATTTTGAGCTTCAACAAACCGGCCGGCACTTTGATTTCCACGGCATCGCCGGATCTTTTTTCAAGAAGCCCGTCGCCTATGGGCGAAGCCACTGATATTTTTCCGGCGTCAATATCAATCTCTTCGGGGTCAACGAGTTGATAAATCAGTTGGGCGCCGCTATCAAGGTTTTTAAGAGTTACCGTCGAGCCGAGCAGGATTTTGCCGTCGGCGGCGATTTTGCTTTTGTCTATGACGCGGGCGGTTTTGAGTTTCTCGCCGAGATTGAATGTCCTTTTGTCGAGCTTCGCGAGGGACTCTTTCGTCGAGTGATACTCCGCGTTTTCCCTCAAATCGCCCATCTGACGGGCTTCTTCAAGATGCATGACGAGTTGGGGACGGCGCTTTTTGAGTTCGTCATATTCGGCCGACAATTTCGCAAATCCTTCTTTGGTCAGATAGGAATGTTTCATTTTTTTGGCGGGAGGCTCAGCCGCGCGGCTTCGGCGGCGAGCGTCTTAACCCAATCTCCGCAAGCGACTTTTCCGACGGGAGAACCCTTCTTGAACATAATTCCTGACCCCTTGGCGGCGGCTATGCCGAAATCGGCGTCGCGCGCTTCGCCGGGGCCGTTTACCACGCAACCCATAACGGCTATCTTCAATGTGCGCGCCGCCGGTCGGGTCTTTATTTTTTTGAGTTCTTTTTCAAGCGCGACAGCCGCCTGAACCACGTCGAGCGTGGTTCGTCCGCATGTGGGACATGATATTATATCAAATCCCCCGCCGACGAGTCCGAGGGAGCGCAGTATGACGTATGCCTCGTCCACCTCTTTTTCCGGCGGGGCGCTCAGCGAAACCCTGAGCGTGTCGCCGAGTCCGAGATACAGAAGTATTCCCATGCCGACGGCGGATTTTATTGACCCGGGGCCGGGCGGGCCGGACTCGGTGATACCTATGTGAAGCGGATAATTCCGTCGGCGGGCGAAATCTTTGTAGGCGGCGACCGTGGTGGGAACGTCGGAGCATTTGAGAGAAACGACTATGTCGCCAAAGTCCATATCCTCAAGCGCCGCGCAATAGTTTTGGGCGGCAGCGGCGACGGCGTGCGCCTTTTTCTCAACGGAAAGTCCCGCGCACTGAGCGCTTTTGAGAGACCCCGCGTTCACGCCTATGCGTATGGGAATGCCGGCGCGTTTGGCTTCCGCGACGATGCATGCGAGGTCTTCCGGGGGCATATTGCCGGGGTTTATTCTTATTTTGTCGGCGCCTGATTTAATGGCTTCCACGGCGAGGCGCCGGTCGAAATGTATGTCCGCGACGACGGGAATCGGCGAGCTTTTTTTTATCGCGCGAACGGCGCGGGCGGCTTCCATATCGGGTACAGCCACGCGAACTATCTGGCAACCGGCTTCGGCGAGAAGTCGTATCTGCTTTACGGTGGCGGTCGCGTCGCGGGTGTCGGTTTTGGTCATACTCTGCACGCGAACGGGAGCGCCACCGCCCAGAAACACTCCGCCGACGGACACGCGCCTTGTCTTGTCTCTCGTAAATATCTTCATTTTATTAAGTTTCGCATAAATAGTTACTGGTGAAAAACTCTCCACGGGTGTCATTCCCGTGAAGAGGATGCGTCGCAATTAACGTTTTCTGGTTTTGTCACTCCCGAATGCCTGCCCTCGAATGTCTTTATCGGGGGCCTGC
>JASEHK010000269.1 GCA_030018875.1 Endomicrobiia bacterium
GCCCTTATTCTTTTTTCAAGATCCTTCAAGTCGAAGGGTTTGGCTATGTAATCGTCCGCGCCGGCGGCGAAGATTCTCGACTGTGTCTGCTGCGAATCATATCCCGACATGGCCAAAATCGGAATTCTTCTGGTAAGCGCCCACGCGCGCAGGGCCTTGGCGACTTCAAAACCGTTTATCTCGCCCGGCATCATTATATCGAGCAGAACCAAATCAGGGAGAGTCTTTTTTATGAACTCCACCGCCGGAGTCGGCTCGGCGAAAAGAGTGTGTTCGAAGCCGAGTTTTTCGGCGATTACTTTTACAACCTCGGCGACGTCGGCGTCGTCTTCGATTATCACTATTCTTTTCATGTTTTTGCGATGGGCAGACGTATAATTATCTCGGCGCCTTTGTTTTCGCCGTCGCTCGACGCGGTTATGACTCCCGAGTGTTTCTGGACTATGCCGTAACAAATGGTAAGCCCCAGGCCGGTGCCCTGCCCTATGTCTTTGGTCGTAAAAAACGGATCGAATATGTGATTGATATGTTCTTTTCTTATTCCTATGCCCGTGTCTTTTATGGAAACCATGACATCCGCGGCGGCGCGGTAAGTCGAGACCGAAAGAGTCCCGCCACGCTCCTTCATGGCGTGGATGGCGTTCGTCATTACATTGAGAACCACCTGATGCATGTGAGACGGCGAGGCGAGAACCTTCGAGACGGCATTGAGTTTCTTCGTTACGACGATACTTTTTGACTGAAGTTCGCTTGAAAGCAACTCGATGGTTTCTTCCACTATCTGGTTCATATCCGTCGGCGTGAAGTTGTAGTTCTTGTCGCGCGAGAAATCCAGAAGCGAGCGGACTATCTTTCGGCAGCGTTGCGCGGCCGACTCTATCTTTGCGATGTGTGGGCGGTAAGGCGAGTCCTCGGGCAACTTTTCAAGAAGCAATTGCGCTTGTCCCAGCACACCGGTAAGGGGGTTGTTTATCTCGTGCGCCACGCCTCCCGAAAGTTGACCTATTGACGACATCCTGTCCATTTGGACTACCTGTAACTGGAGTTTGGCGAGATTGGTGACCATAGAATTGAAGTTGTCGGCGAGGGTTTTTAGTTCCGGTGGAGCGTTGTTGAGAACGATGATGTGAGTCAGATCGCCGGCGCCTATTATCTCGGCTCCGCGTTCAAGCATGCGGATGGGCAGCGATATTGAGCGGAAGAGCGACACGCTCAAGTATATCGCCAACAAAAGCGCGGCGAGTCCGCCCGTCACGGAGAACATAAAACTTTTGCGGGTACGGATGGCGATGTCATTCTCTACGGCTTCTATGCTTCGGGAGTAATCGTTTATACGCGAGGAGATATCTTCCGACAGCGCCTTCATCAAAGGCTCGACTCTTTGCTCGAAATATTTTATCGGAGTTTCGGCCGCGGTCTGCGTAGCGAACATTTTATTGACCCAAGAGGCGTAATCGCGATATGAATCGCGCCAGGCCGTTATATCTTTTCCTTCGGAATCCGGGCCGCCGCGCTCCAAAAAATCGTCCATTTTTTTGATGATGAGAAGCCCCTGAGTATTGAATGATTCGCGCTCGGCCGCGGTGGCGAACATCAGGTAATAATCTATCGTGCGGCGTTGACGGGCGAACGCGAAATCGGTCTCTTTCCAGAAAGAGAGCACCCGAGAATAAGATATGCTGGCGTCGAGTTTGTCTCTCAATACCGCGCTCATATAAAGGTTCAACGCGGCTATCGAGAAAACAAGCGCGACGAATATCCCGAACGAAATGGTCAACCTTGTG
>JASEHK010000026.1:0-7690 GCA_030018875.1 Endomicrobiia bacterium
ACTGCGTGTCAGTTCAGCATGACAAAAAGGAGGTTTTTCAACGGTCTCAAAATATGAATATTATTCCGGCTTTAAGCGCTTTCTTCGGTGGGTTCGCTATGTTTTTCACCCCCTGTGTGTTGCCTCTGATACCCGTCTATCTCGTTTATATATCCGGCCTTACCCTCTCGGAACTTTCCGTCGGAGAGCGCGCCGGGCGGCTTGCCGCGTTCAGGCATTCCGTATTTTTTGCCGCGGGTTTTACGACCGTTTTTTTTGTGCTGGGTTTGAGCGCCACCGCGGCAAGCGCGTTTTTATTCGACAACAAGGACACCGTAAGAACCATCGGCGGCGCGCTTCTGGTGGGCCTGGGTTTTTTTGCGGCGGGATTCTGGCGGCCCCGCTTTCTTATGAATGACAAAAGATTTATGGGTTCGGTAAAGCCCGCCGGTTACGCGGGTTCATTTCTCGTCGGCGCGGCCTTCGCCGGCGGATGGAGTCCGTGCGTCGGACCGGCGCTCGTTATGATACTCTCTCTTGCCGCTTCGCGCGACACCCTCGGACAGGGCGCCGCGCTGCTGGCTTTTTTTTCGGCCGGACTTGCCATACCTTTTATCGCCGCCGGTTTTTTCGCCTCTTCGCTCGTCGGGTTTATCACAAAAATAAAGAGCCGCCTGAAATACGTCGAGGTCGCTCTGGGTATTTTGATAATGCTCACGGGTCTCGCGCTGATTTTTAATCTGATATGACACGCGAACTCTCCGCAGCCGGATTTTCCGTCGGAAAGTTTGGTTTGTTTTTTTCGATTTGATATAAGTTACAACTAAGCAAAAACGGACGGTAAATTTACCTCGGTAGATTTGCCTCCGTAAGTTTATGGAGGTAAATTCGATGGAAGGCATAGTAATTGCTCTTTTCGGCGCCGGCATCGCCGTGTTTATGGCAGGCGCGGGCTCCGCGATAGGAATCGGCTCGGTGGGCGCCGCGGCCAACGGTCTCTTGAGCGAAGAACCCGAAAAATTCGGCTCGATGTTCCTGCTGGTGGCCCTCCCGGGCACTCAGGGAATTTACGGCTTCGTCGTAGGATTTCTGGTCCTGATAAAAGTCGGATTGATAGCCGGCAATCTCGCCTCGCTAACTATTTCGCAGGGGGCTCAGATATTTGCGGCTTGCCTTCCGATAGCTTTCGCAGGACTCATATCCGCGATTCATCAGGGCAAGGTCTGCGCGGCCGGCGTGGCTGTGGCCGCCAAGCAGCCGTCATCCATAATGAAGGCTCTTGTCTACGGAGTTCTCGTGGAGACCTACGCGCTTATAGGTTTCGTGGCTTCCTTTTTCATACTCAACGGAATCAAAATCTGACTGCTCGATAAATCTTGATGCTCCCCATCGGGGACGTTCTTGTTTTAAGGCAATGCGTCTTTCCGACGAGCCGACAAAATCATGGCCATCGAAGACATACTTAAATATATTGACGCAGAGACCGCCGCTAAGCGCGAGCGCCTCATAGCCGAAGCGCGCGCTAAGGCCGACGCGATAGAATCCGACGCCGCCAAGGAAAAAGAGCGTATTGAGAAAGACCGCAGACGCCGCTTAGACATAGCGCGCAGGACTTCCGAAGAGCGTCATTTGCGTCGCGCGCGAATGGCGGCCAGAAGGGCGGCGCTTGCCGCCCGCCGCGAAATTCTCGACGGATTATACGCGAATCTCTTCAAAAAAATAGCGTCTTTGGAAGGCGCGAAAATACCTCTTTACGAAAAACTCCTCGAATCCATACCGCAGTCTCCAACCGCTGAAATCATCACCTCCGCCTCCGAGTCGGCGATCTGGTCCAAACTCAAAAAACACGTTAAACATTCCAATTCTCTCGAAGGAAACTTCGCCGGAGGATTTATCTACAAGACCGCCGGCGCTTCGTGGGATTTTACGCTTGAAAACATATTTGCCGATTTCAGGACCAAGACCCAAAGCGCGGTCGCCGCGATTATATTCACAGAAGCGCTTGACCTTCTTGCGGCGCCCGCCGTCAAAGATAAATGAATCCATCGGATTACGCATCTTCAATAGGAGTCGTCAAATCTCTTGAGACGAGGCTCCTTACCGCCCACAAACTGCGCCGCATCGCCGAGTCCGCGAACGATGACGATTTCGCCCGCGCGCTCGCCGACACGCCCTACGCCTCGCGGAAGTTTCCCGACGACGCCCTCGACGCGGCCCAATACGAAGAGTTGGCTTTGTTGCTGGAAAAATATCTTGTTGACGCGTCCTTGCGCGAAGTATTTCTTGCCGAGCACGGTTTCGCGTCTTCGCTGGCCGCGATAAAAGTTTTTTCCGAAGGCGACGACCATTATCCGGATTCGCCCTCGACGGCCGCGCGCCGACGGGCTCTGATTGTCTCGCCCGGGCAGTTGGACAGGACGACGCCCCGCGGCGGCGTCTCGGGCGTTTCCGCTCTCATCGCGGCTGTGGAGCGCCAGAGGTTCTTCGGGCTCAGACCTCCGCTGGGCGAGATCTGCCGCCTGTTGACGGCCGCCCATGCCGCGCCGACGGCGGTCGAGGCGGATTTCGAGGCATACTCGGCTTTTTTTTCGTGGGCCATCGCTAAAGTCGCGGCTTTCCCCGCGGCCGGGCGATACTTCAGGATTCGCGTGGATGCGGCCAACGCCGCCAATTTCGTCGGATATTCTGCGCTCGGCGCCGCGCGCGGCGCGAGGTCCCCGTCCAAAACGGATTTTTTCGACGGTGGATTCATCGCCCGCTCGGTCTTTGAGGAAGCCGCATCGGCGGGCACGGAACCGTCCGAGCTTTTTCAGGCGGCGCGTTTTCACGATTATAAAAAATCTTTCGCTCCTGGAATGAGCGGAGTTTATACAGCGGCTTCGGCTTCCAAGTTTTCCGACGACGCGGCCTCGGACTACTGGATAAAAATGAGACTTGAGCCGTTCGGTTTTCATCACTTGTGCGGGTATGCCCACGCAAAGAAGACGGAAATAAAGAACCTCAGGATAATCGCCGCCGGCATTCGCTCGCGCGTGAAGCCGGATGAAATAAAAAACCGTCTCCGCCGCGCGTATTTTTAGAAATATAAGAGCTTTAGCAACGTTTCACTTTTTCACTTTATCACCTTATCACTTTTTTACTTTTTTACTTTGTCACCTTTTCACCTTTTCACTTTACTATGACGGATATAATGTTCGTCGGAGATTCCGATTTCGCCGAAGCCTTTGAGGCCTTCGGTTTTGCGACCCGTATAGCCCGCACGGCGGACGAGTTTCGCGCGGTATTAGGCGAAGCGTCCAAATCCTCCTCCTTGAGGTTGGTGTGCGCATCGGCCTCGCTTGAAATACCCGCCGAAGATGCGAAGTCTTTGTCGCCGTCGGCGGATATCGTTTATCTTCCTGACTTGCCGGACAGCGCCCGCGCGATAGAGCATTATCGCGCGTTGTCCGAAAAGGCGTCGGGCGTTGACTTGACGGGGAAACTTATAGAGACGTGAAGCGTGAATCGTAACGAGTGAAGAGTAGTTTTCTTTTAACCCTTCATCCTTTCCCATTCACGATTTCCGCGTATTTGCTAAAACAGGAGATTTTCTATGGAAGGCGTTATAACAAAAGTCTCGGGCCCGCTGGTAATGGCGCGCGGCCTTGCCGGAATAAGAATGTTCGAAATGGTTCGCGTCGGCGAGGCCGGACTTATCGGCGAGGTCATCGAATTAAAAGGCGATATTGTCTCCATACAGGTCTACGAAGAAACCACGGGCGTCGGCCCTGGCGAGAAGGTAGTGTCCGTCGGCAATCCGCTTTCCGTCGAGCTCGGACCGGGGCTCATCGGAACTATTTACGACGGCATCCAGCGGCCTCTTGAAATAATTTACGCTAAGCGAGGGCCGTGGATAGCCAAGGGCGTTGACGTTCCGGGATTAGACCACAAGAAAAAATGGCATTTTGTCCCGACGAAAAAACATGGCGCCGCCGTCGAGGCCGGCGATGTTATCGGCGAGGTTAAAGAGACCGAGACCGTCGTTCAGAGAATAATGATTCCCGCCGGAGTTGAAGGCGTCATCGAAGAAATCAAGGAAGGCGAATACAGTATAGAAGATGCCGTTTGCGTCATAAAAACCTCGTCGGGCGCGTCACAAAAAATAAAGATGCTTCAGAAATGGCCGGTCCGTCTCGGACGGGCGTACAAAGAAAAACTCTCTCCGTCCGAACCTCTTATAACGGGACAAAGAGTCATAGACACGTTCTTCCCCGTCGCCAAAGGCGGCACCGCCTGCATACCCGGACCTTTCGGCAGCGGCAAGACCGTTGTGCAGCACCAGTTGGCCAAATGGTCGGACGCCGATATTATAGTTTACGTCGGGTGCGGCGAGAGGGGAAACGAAATGGCCGACGTTCTTTTAGAGTTTCCTCATCTAAAAGATCCTCGCTCGGGCGAGTCTCTCATAAAAAGAACCGTCCTCATAGCCAACACTTCCAATATGCCCGTCGCCGCGCGGGAAGCATCCGTTTACACCGGCATAACCATAGCCGAGTATTTCCGTGATATGGGATATAACGTCGCGCTGATGGCCGACTCGACCAGCCGATGGGCGGAGGCTATGAGAGAGATGTCCGGCCGTCTCGAAGAGATGCCTGGCGAAGAGGGCTATCCCGCATATCTCTCGAGCCGCATAGCCGAGTTTTACGAGCGCGCCGGCAAGGTCGTATGCGCCGGCTCCGAAGGCCGCACGGGCTCGCTTTCCGTCGTGGGAGCCGTGTCTCCTCCGGGCGGCGACCTTTCCGATCCCGTCGTTCAGTCCACGCTTCGCATAGTCAAAGTATTCTGGTCTCTCGAAGATAAACTCGCCTACCAGCGGCATTTTCCGGCGATATCGTGGCTAAGGTCGTATTCGCTTTATGTGGATAACATCGCCGGATATATGAAGTCAAACGTCGCCGCGGATTTTATAGCGCACCGCTCCGCCGCGATGAAGATTCTGCAGGAGGAGGCCGCGCTCGAGGAGATAGTGCGGCTCGTCGGCATCGAGGCGCTCTCGAACACTGACCGGCTGGTTCTTGAAACGGCCAAGATATTGAGAGAAGATTTTCTGCATCAGCACGCTTTCGACTCGCAGGACACTTACTGCTCGCTTGAAAAACAGCATTTGTTGATGAGTTTGATACTTTATTTCTACAAGGCGCGTCTCGACGCGGTAAAATCCGGCGCTCCCGTCGGCGAGCATAAAGAGATAAAGGAAAGCCTGGCCCGCGTGAAATACGTCAAGGCCGACGAGGTCAATGCTAAAATCGCCCAGATTGAAAAAAGAATAGATGCGGAAATAGCAATGCTCAAAGGTTCGGCTTGAGTGCCCAATAGCAAAAACTTTTTAATAATTTTCGGGAGAAACTTTTATGGCGTATAAAGAATATACAACGGTAACCGGCATCGCCGGGCCGCTTCTCGTCGTGGAAAAAACCGAAAACGTCAAATACGGCGAGATAGCCCGCATCAAAACCGGCGACGGAAGGGAGCGCCGTGGCCGCGTGCTCGAGGTTGACGGCGGCCGCGCGCTCGTGCAGCTTTTCGAGGGCAGCATGGGCCTGAACCTGAGGGATTCATCCGTGAGGTTCATAGGCAAGCCGCTTGAAATGGGAATGTCCCCCGACGTAATGGGAAGAATCTTCGACGGTATCGGAGCTCCCAAGGACGGCGGCGGCGACATAATAGCCGAGAAATATCTCGACATCAACGGCGAACCTCTCAATCCGTCGGCCCGCGACTATCCGTCGGAGTTTATTCAAACGGGCATCTCCACGATAGATGCAATGAATACCCTTGTGCGCGGGCAGAAACTCCCGATATTTTCCGGCGCCGGTCTTCCGCATAATGCGCTTGCCGCACAGATAGCCCGTCAGGCCACCGTGCTTTCCGGTAACTCTAAGAGTTCCGGTAAATCGAACGGCGCCGGCGACAAGTTCGCCGTGGTCTTCGCCGCGATGGGCATCACATTCGAAGAGGCCGCGTTTTTCGAGAAGGACTTCAAGGCCACCGGCGCCATCGAGCGCGCCGTGCTTTTTATCAACCTGGCCGACGACCCCGTCATCGAGCGCATAGCCACTCCGCGCGTGGCTCTCACTTGCGCGGAATATCTTGCGTTTGAAAAAGACATGCATGTTCTTGTCATCGTCACGGATATGACGAATTACTGCGAGGCGTTAAGGCAGATCTCGGCGGCGCGCAAGGAAGTGCCCGGCCGCCGAGGGTATCCCGGATATATGTACACCGACCTTTCCCAGATATACGAGCGCGCCGGACGCATCAAAAACAAAAAAGGTTCCATAACTTTTTTTCCGATACTTACAATGCCCGAAGACGACAAAACTCATCCGATTCCCGATCTTACGGGATACATCACCGAAGGACAAATAATTTTGGCGCGGGAACTTCACCGCTCCGGGATTTATCCGCCGGTTGACGTGCTACCCTCTCTTTCCAGGCTTAAGGATAAAGGTATAGGGGAAGGAAAGACCCGCGAAGACCACTCCAATGTGACAAGCCAGCTGTTCGCCGCCTACGCGCGCGGGAAGGAAGCCAAGGAACTCGCCGTCATTCTCGGAGAAGCGGCGCTTTCCGACGCCGACAAAAAGTTTGCCTCCTTCGCCGAGATATTTGAGACGGGCTATGTCAATCAGGGAATGACCGACCGCAGCATAGAGGAGACGCTCGATTTGGGCTGGCAGTTGCTCAAAGACCTCCCGCGCGAAGAACTCAAACGCGTGAAACCCGAACAAATAGAAAAATATATGAAATAGATTTTTGAAAGTAGGGGCGAATGATTATTCGCCCCTACGGGCTTTCCTCGCAATGACATTCTAAAACCATGCGCTTAAACGTAAACCCCAATCGAATGGAGCTCATAAAACTCCGCCGCCGTCTGGTATTGGCGCGCAGAGGACACAAACTCCTTAAAGACAAGCGCGACGAACTGATGCGCATTTTCATGGAAATGTTCGAGCGCGTTTTCGCCGAGCGCGCCGCCATAGACGAAATGTTCGCAAGAATAATGGCGACCTTCAGGTTCGCCCGCGCGGCGATGTTCCCGGGCGAGTTTATATCCGCCACGTCATCGTCGGATATGACACACAAGTTTTCCACTTCTGAAAAATCTCTTTTAAGTTTGCGGGTTCCCGAGTATAAAATCGAAATCGAGGGCGACCCCGTTTCTTGGAGCGCCGCGTCCGCGCCGACGGAACTCTCCGAGGCATTTTGGGGCTTGCGCGACTTTATACCCCGTCTCGCGAGATTATCCTCCGACGAGAAAACCCTCGAACTTTTGGCCGAGGAAGTCGAACGCACCCGCCGCAGAGTCAACGCCCTCGAATATGTTTTGATGCCCAACCTCGTTGAAACCATAAGGTATATTTCGATGCGCCTCGCCGAAAACGAGCGCTCCGACCAAGTGCGCTTGATGAAAATCAAGGACATAGTAAGGAGTCATTGACGCGCCGCCGTAACTGACAATGAGAACTGCCGCCGCCCCCCGAAATCCATTTTTCACCTGTTGGAAAACCGCCGCCGCCCCCCGCAGGGGGGCTTTTGTCTTTCTACGGGCGCTTTGCCTAACGGCCATATTGTTGTCGGCGGCGTTGAGAGTTTCCGCCGCGGATCTTAAAGTTTATTACGTCTCCGTCGGACAAGGCGATGCCGCATACATTGAGCTGCCCGACGG
>JASEHK010000026.1:7700-13359 GCA_030018875.1 Endomicrobiia bacterium
GGGACTGAAAGTCCGCCATTAACCGTGAGTTTTTATGATGTTGGACAAGGCGATGCCATACATATCCGCACACAAGAGGGCTTTGATGTTTTGATAGACGGCGGACCCAACAGTTCCAACTCCACGCTGAATCCCATAATCAGGTTTCTTGAGGGCAAAGGCGTCAAGAATATAGATATGGTGTTTATGTCGCATCCGCACAGCGACCATTACTACGGGCTGATACCGGTTTTCAGCCGTTATACCGTCGGAAAATACTACGATTCATTCATTACGGGTTCGGGAACCGCCGAATCTTTTCGCACACTGGCCAAATCCAAGGCCGCGGTTTACGAAGACACCAGGACACGCAACCTTTCGACATCCGCGACTTTCTACTCGCTCACCTCGACGACTCCGCCTCTTTATATGGTGATGCATCATCAGGGGGACGCTTTCGGCAATCCTCCCCCGTCGGCAAACGATGCTTCGTTGGTATTTGCCGTCAAGTTCGGCTCATCGTCTTTTATATTCGGCGGCGACGCCGGCGGAAGCGGAAGTTACAAACCTCTGGAGGGAGCGCTCATCGGAATCGGTATTCCCCCGCCGAAACCGTCCGCAATAAACAAATTACCCTCTACGATAGACTGTTACAAAGTTAACCACCATGGAAGCGACTCATCCTCCACGGACGCTTTCTTGAATTATATAAGGCCCAAATACGCCTTCATAGGAGTCGGTCTCGGAAATAGTTTCGGACATCCGAGGCAGACCACGCTCGACCGACTTAAAAATATATTGACTCAGACGAATCCCGGCGCCATCGGCGGTTATTACGGAAGCGGCATATTCGCCACCGATTACGACGGCACGATAGAGGTCGTAACGACCGGCGACGGCAATTACACCATCAACGGGAAGTTTTCTCCCACGGCAGGCGGCGGGAGCGGAGGCGGCGTCGTCGGCGGGGACACTACCTCTTCAGGTGAGCCGCTGCATTTCGTCAACGCTCTCAATAATCTTTTCTATCCCGACCGCGGAGAGTGGCTCAGGATAGAATATTATCTCAACAGGCCCGGTGAAACGCTGTTCAGGGTTTATTCTCTATCGGGCGAAGTGGTGTTGGAGGAAAAAAAATCCGACGACTACGCCGGGGACTTGAGGGCGTGGGTGTGGAGCGGTAAAAATTCCGAAGGCGCGACGGTTGCTCCCGGAGCTTATTTCGTGTTCATAAAAACCCCCGACGGTCAGAGCGTTAAAAAAGCGGTCGTAATGAGATGAAAAACCTGCGACAATATTTCTCCCGTCATTTTTTTGTATGGGACTTCCGGGATTTTTCCGCGTCGTTTATCGCCCGCTTAAATTTCGGCGCTCTGGCGGCTTCGGTTTGTTTTTGCGCGATATTTGCCTCTCGGATTTGTTCCGCCTCGGGGCTTACCGTCGGAGAAACATTCAAACTTTCCGGCTCCGTGCGCGCCGCCGCACTCGGCTCCGCCGACGTTTTGGATTACGCTCCGGGCGGCAACCCCGCTCTGTTCGACGGTTCCGACACCGCTTACTTCAAGTTTTACGCCTCGCCATTGGGTTTGAAGGTCTTCAACCTCGGCGGCAAATATTCTTTCGGCAGGTTTATGGCCGGAGCGTGGGTCTTGAGTCAGGACGCCGGCGACGTCGAGATACACAGGCTTCCTTTCGAGGATTTGGTGAGCGAGGCGATATACACCAGAAAACTCCAGAGCGATATCGCTTTGTCCGGCTTTTGCGCGTGGGCTCCGTCGAGCCGGACATCGGCCGGCCTGGCTCTTAAATATCTCTCGTCGTCGCTTTTGGGCGAGTATTCGCTTTCGGCCTTCGCGGCGGATGCCGGCTTATTTTGGCGCCCCGGGCATTTTGCTTTTGCCGCGCTCGCCAGAAATATAGGCGCCGCAGCCGCGTATTCGGGCTCCTCGCGCTCGTTTCCTCTGCCTGTGTCGTATTCGACGGCCTTTGCCTACGGCATCAAAAATATTCTCGCCCAGGCCTCCGCCGATTACGCCGCCGCCGAGGGCGGAAAAATATCTTACTCCGCCGGCGCGGAGTATCGTCTCAGCGACGACAAGATATACCCTCTCAATTCGATGTCGCTCCGCGCGGGGCTGCGCCTGCCGTCCGGACGGCCCATAACGTTTGAGAACGTCTCGCTGGGATTCTCGCTCGGATTTTCGAGAGTCCTTATGGAATACGCTTTTCTTGCGCTCGACAACGCGGGCTACTCGCATCACATAGGATTCTCATACAGGTTCTCGCATCAGACCGCCGTCCCGTCTTCCAAAATATCCCAGACGCAGAAAATATATTTTGTTGACGGAGAGTTCGATATCGCGTCCTTCAGAAAACTCGAAGATATTGCTATGACTCTTAAGGAAAACCCGAGGTATCTGGTGCGTATCGAAGGGCACTTGGAGATGGTGGATAAGACCCTGGATTATTTCGTCCGCTCCGAGCAGTTGGGCGAGGGACTGTTCGTGACCGCGGAGAAAGAGGCCGAATGGGTCGAGATTACGTTGATTAAAAGGTAGAAAGGTAGAGGGGTAGAAGGGTAGAGTGGTGAGGAATTAAAGATGCGTGATTTTTTGATTTTGGAGTCAATATTCATAATCTTTCTACCTCCCTACCATTCTACCTTTCTACCCGCCTTTATTTGATTGACAAATAAGCGGCAAATTTGATAATATCAGCCTCTTGAATTTTTCTCGAGATTTACTAAAAGTTTCTCAAGCGTAAACGGAGCGGAAACCGAATGCGTATAACGGCCATCGAAACGATATCGGCCCTCTTCAAAGGCCCAGCGAATACCGTCGGAGTGGACGTCGGTTCGTACGCGCTCAAGGTAATTTATCTCGCCGGCGCGGCTCCGAAATACACTATCGCCGGATGGGGTTATCTGCCTTTGGAAATAGAGACGTCTTTCGAGCAGTCCCAGGCCGAACTTAAAGGCATTTACGCGTCGAAGCTCTCCATGTTTTTAAATCAGAACCGCGCCTTGCCCAAAGAAGCCACCACGGGCATTGACGGCCCGTCGCTCATCGTCAGAACCATCTCAATACCCCGTCTCGCTTATCAGGAACTCACCAAGACCATAGGTTTCGAGGCCGAACCTTTCCTCCCCGTCAACATAAACGATTGCGAAATCGGTTTTCATATCGTAGGGCCTTCCAAAGACGACCCCAAAAAAATGGATGTTTTGATTGCGGCCGTCAAAAAAGATTATATCGAATCCAAAATAGCCCTTCTCAACGACGCGAGTCTTCGCACCGTCGTGGCCGACGCGAACGCGTTCGCGCTTTACAATGCTTACGAAACCGTCTCGAATCCTTCCGAAATAGTCGTGATACTCAACGTCGGCGCGTCCGTGACCAATATGGTTCTCGTTGACAATATGACCGTAAAAATGGTGCGCGACCTGGCTTACGGCGGAATAGAGTTCACCAAGAACATTCAGCGGCAGATGACGGTGGACTTTAACGGCGCCGAAAACCTCAAAATGGCGCACGGTATTCTTGTCAGCGGCGACGACAAGGAAAGAACCCTCGCCGACGACAAAAAAGAAGCGCTGGGGGTCTCCATGGCGCTCAACAATTCCACAAAAATGCTCGTCGGAGACATACATCGCTTCCTGGAGTTTTACCTCGGGCAGAACCCCGACGCGGTCTTTTCGCGCATACTACTCTCGGGCGGCACGGCCGGACTGCCGAACCTCGCGGCGTATGTCGCCAAAGAGACGAACATCCCCACCGAGATATTCAATCCCATCGCCCGGTGCGAGGGCGCCAACCTTATACCGGAGAAGTTCCAGCCGTCCTTGGCGACGGCTTTCGGGCTTGCCATGCGAAGGGAAAAAGATCATCTCGCCACGGGCAAGAAAGTCGCCGCCGTTGCCGCTAAAAAAAGCAAATGATCAGAATAAATCTTTTACCGCAGTCGAAAATAAAAAAGAGCGAGCACCCTGAAGTCGTGGCTCTGGCGCAGATACTTTTGGCGCTTATCGTACTTTTTTTTGGCGCGCAGTATTTTTTTAAGACATTGAAACTCAATAATATAAAAAACGACCTTAAAATTGCCAAGGCCGAGCATTCCAAGTATCAGGCCATAATAAACGAACTCAATACCATAAAGGCCGTTACTGCGGAACTCGAAACCAAAAAAAATCTTATCAATAATCTGATCGCCGCCCGAACGGTCTATCCCATATTTATGGAGAATCTTTTGGAGCATCTTCCCAAGACGATGTGGGTTACGGGACTTCAGACGCAGATGGCCGAGGACAGAACCGTATCTTTCAGCATTACGGCTACCGCCCTCGACATATATACGATAGCCGATCTCGTAAAAGTTACCGAGTCATCCGACGTCATTTCAAAGGTCGAGCTCGGCGCAATATCTCAGACCGGCGACCCGGCCAACCCGATGTATAATTTTACTTTTAGGGCTGCGCACAAGGCATTGCCTCCTCAAAAATGAACAAAAAACAGCAACAGGATCTTATAGCGTTGGGCATAGCAATCGTGGGCGTAATCTACGTGCTTCAGAGCTATGTCATCGCGCCTATGAACAGTAACATCAAGAAAGAAGCCGGCCAACTTGACCAACTCACCGCCGAGATACGGACTCTCAAGGCGCAATCCTTCGAACTTCCCCGCATAAAAAAGAGTCTCGAATATTTGAAACTCGAAGTCGAGGAACTGGAAAAATATCTGCCCAAAGAAAGAGAACTGCCGGGGCTGCTGCGCTCCATAAGCCGCATCGCATCAAACTTTCAGGTCAAGGTCGTGAACATCTCCGCGGCGTCGGCGTCTGAACAACAGAAATACACCGAGCATGTTTTTAATATATCCGCCCAGGGCAACTATCATTCCATCGCCAGATTTTTAAACGAAATCAGCCAGAGCGGCCGCATAATATCCGCCCGCAATCTTGTGTTCTCGTCAATTCTTTCCGCGCCTCCCTCGACGGGCGAGCGGGTCGGGAACACCGTCAATGTCACTTTTCAGTTAGTGGCTTACACTTATAAAGGTTGATAAAAATGTCAGGCGCAAGGATAATGAAAATGTCGGCAAGGCGATTTTTTTCGTCCCGTAATATTATATCGGCGGCGGTGGTTCCGTTGCTGTTTATTTTTGCGGCGGGTTGTCAGGGAGGCGGTTCCATTGCCGCGTCGCCCCCCGCGCCGTCGCCCGCGCGGATGGATGAGCCGGCGCCCCCTCCAAGGGCCGAGATACCGACTCACGCTTATCGCGGAGATCGTTTCGCCGATCCTTTTGTGCCGCTTTCGGTCTCGGTCCGTTCTTCATCTCAGGGCGAACTCGTCATTCCGAACATAAACTCGCTTTCTCTCAAAGGAATATACGCCTCGCTGTCCCGCACGATAGCGATACTTTCCGACGGAGGATTGGCGTATACGATAAAAGGCAACCGTCTCTATGATTCAAGAGAACGCGCGATACCGGGGTTCTGGTGCTCGATAAAAACCGAAAGCGCGGTTATTTCGGCAGGCGGCATAACACGGGAAATCAAATTAAGGGAATAAAAATTTTGTCGGGCAATTTTTACGGAGGAAGAAAAATGAGAATAAGAAATATTTTTGCCGCGGCGGCGCTGTGCGCCTGCGCCTCGGAGCTGCGCGCCGTAGCGCCTGCGGCCG
>JASEHK010000270.1 GCA_030018875.1 Endomicrobiia bacterium
CAAAATCTTTTTCAATCTGCGTAATGGCCAACTCCAGCGCTTTCATCTTGTCCGCATTCGACATAAAACCTCCGGTTGTTTCCCCGCTCGCATCTTATAGTTTTAATCCCTGTCCCCCGCCTACTTTTCCCTGACTACTCGTTTTTAATACGCGCCATGGCGGCTCATCACCGCGAAAAAAGTTTTGAATAAAATTTTGACGTCGAGCCCCAGCGACCAGTTTTCTATGTAGAATATATCGAGTTCTATCATCTCTTCGTAACTGAGGGCCGCCCGGCCCGATACCTGCCATAAACCCGTTATGCCCGGCAATACCCTCAGACGCCGCTTGGCCCATTCGTCGTAATGCGCGGCCTCCCATATAACCTGCGGTCTCGGACCGACGAGGGACATGTCGCCTTTGAGCACGTTTATTATCTGCGGGATCTCGTCTATGCTGTAGCGCCTTATGAATCTTCCAAGATTCGTAACGCGGGGATCATTCTTCATTTTGAAAACGGGCCCGAGGCGTTCGCTTGTCTTTTTAAGCTCTTCAAGGAGCGCGTCGGCGTCCACCACCATCGAGCGGAATTTATAAAAATAAAACGGAAGGCCCCTGTACCCCACCCTTTTGTGCGAATAAAAAAACGGGCCGCGCGAATCGAGTTTTATCATCAACATCACTACGGCCAAAAACGGCCACGCCAGAGAAAGAAACAGCGACGCCAGAAAAACTTCGGCGCATCGTTTGACGTAAAAATTGAAACCGCTCAGGTTCACGGCCTTGAGACGAAGCATCGGCACGCCGAACGAGGTGTCTATTATGGTCTCGCCGAGACACAACTGTACGAGGTCAGGCAATACTTTTAACTCCACGCCGGCGATATCGCACCAATCGTAAAAGCCCATCAGTTCATTCTTGGGATAATCGAGGTTGAGGAGTATTATTTGCGAGACGTTCTTTTCCGACGCCAGAGATTTAACGGCTTCAAGAGAACCCGGCCCCTCGGCGATTTGATAGACGGCGTCAAGATGCGGATGGGCTTTGACAAGCGGCTTTATCGAGGAGAAATCCTTGCCGGCTATGATTATGCGTTCAAGAGCGTAGAACCTTCTTAAGACATACCGCGCCCATAGTTTGAAGGTCTGTCTGAAAATAACTATGCCGAGGGAAGCGAAGACCCATATCAGAAAAAAAGTCGCGCGGGAAAACTCGTACCGTCTTAAGATAGCGACGGCCAGCGTGGCAAGAAGCATGGCTATCGTGGTGTTTTTGACGGTCCTTATCAAATCGTCTATCGCGGGGAGAAAATAATTTTTGTAGTGGTCGCCGTAATAAAAAATAAAAAGAAACAGCGGCAGGGAAAAAATAAGGGTATAGCGGTAAAATATCCAGTCGGGGACGCCCTTGGAAACGGGGATGAGCCCCGAATGAAAGCGTATGTAATAAGCCGCCCAGAAAGCCGCCGCCAGCGCGGCGGCGTCTCCGATAACAAGAGAAGCTAACAATGCCGCGCGTCGGAGTTTATGTTTCACTATCATCGTAATTTTTTGACGATATTCATGGTGTCGCCCGATTGGAAAGCCGGGGAAGGGAGTCGAACCCTCGACCTACGGTTTACGAAACCGTTGCTCTACCAGCTGAGCTACCCCGGCAAATACTTTTTGACGGGCAGCATTTTTCCGCTGCGCCGGCAAATATTTTTGCGGGGTTATTCTAACAAAAAAGGAGGAGAACTTCAAGGACACGAATTGCGCAATGTAAAATGTTACCGTAGCGCGG
>JASEHK010000271.1 GCA_030018875.1 Endomicrobiia bacterium
GGGCGGGGTCGCGTGTTTCAATCCACGCGCCCGCGTGGGGCGCGACTGTACTGCTAAAAATATCTAATTTTTCAGAGGACTTTTTGCCTAAAACCCGAACCTATCAAATTTTTATCGTAAATATTTTGTGGCAACACCCTGATTGAATGAAAATGCTTCATTTTTAAGTCGCGCGAAAGTTATTCTGCAATGCCTGCCCGCTTAACCTTCGCAACATCGTTTATACTATCAGCGGCTCATCAAACTCAATTGGTTTTTTGGCGCCGATATGTTCTACACGCCTTTTCCAATTTGACCCAAGAAAATAGAACCTCAAACTATCTTTCTCTTCGTCCACCTCCTTTATTAATTTGGCGCGCAAAAAAGTCCACATGGCCGGTTCCATTTCGCACTCAAACACGGAGTATTGGACCCTTTTGCCGTAATCCTGACAGGTCTTAGCCACGCGTCTAAGCCGTCGCTGGCCGCCTAATTCACATGTAGCCACGTCGTAGCTTATTAGCACCATCATACTCTATCTCCATACAAAAACCGGATAGCCGTCTATGTCTCCGCGGATATAACGCGACAACAAAAGCGCTTGTATGTAAAACAAAAGTCCTATCGGGATATTTTCTTTCAGGTAATGATGTGTGATTTCTTCCTGTTTTCTTTTTTGATAAGCGACAAGAACCTCCTTGCGAGTTTCGTCGCTCATAATTACCGCGCCGGTTTCAGATTTGTTAAATCCTTTTGCGTCTATTTGAGCGCGGTTAATCAAAGATAAGACGATCCGGTCGGCTATAAATGCCCGGAATTCTTCCATTAAATCAAGAGCAAGACCGGGCCTTCCAGGGCGGTCGCGATGCAAGTATCCGACACAAGGGTCAAGGCCCATCGTCTCAAGCGCCGCGCGGATGTCATGCATAACCAGCGTGTACAAAAAAGAAAGTAAGCAATTAACTTTATCGAGAGGCGGACGGCGGTTGCGCCCATCAAATTTAAAACTGGTTTTTTGAGCGACTATTAAATGGTCGAAAACATCAAAATATGAGCGGGCGGCTTCACCTTCTATACCGCGCAGTTCGTCTAAATCCGTGACATTCGGAATGCGCGCCAGCGAATCACCCAGTTTGCCGCATACTCTCTCTATATCCTCGACACAGATTTTGTCGCGGTGGTCGCTTATCGCTCTGCGCAATACTGCGCGGCAGTTGGCGATTTTGCCTATGAGGAAATTTGCCGTTATTCTTGCGCAAAAGGCGGTGTCATCGGCAAGACGATATTGTTCTCTCCTGAGCAAAACGTTCCCCGAAGTTTTTCCCCGTACCCCCGCGAGAAATCTGCCGTATTCCGTCAAAAAACTCACCGATACGTTGTTTTCGGCGCAGAAACCCATCAGAAAAGGGCTCATCGCCACCTGTCCGAAACAGACAATGCCTCCCAGCGTGTGTATTGGCACTTGGAGGCGGTTTTCCTTCTCGACTGATACGACGACGGTTTCGCCTTCTTTGGAAAGATACGCGCCTTGAGTAGTGACAAAAAGTGTATTTAAATATTTACGCATTTTCCCGCCTGCCGCCCATACCAATTTTATTCAGACACTATTTCTTTAACGTAATCCGCCACTGAATAGTCGCCATTTCCTATTTTGGGCAGACAGATACCGCTCAATGAACAAGTGTCGCACTTCTTTTCTTTGTGCGCCGGAGGAGTTTTCTTTTCTTGAAGGAATTTATGAAGATACTTTGCCGTATCAACCGTCTTTGAGCGCA